>CAZUTB010000478.1:0-1977 GCA_964622905.1 uncultured Oscillospiraceae bacterium
TAAACAAAAGCCGGACTTCTTAAGAAAAGAAGTCCGGTCATTTGTATGCGTATGCAGAGGCGGCGCGATTTATCTCGTAATCAGATGGCGCGCTGAACCTTGCCGCTGCGCAGGCAACGGGTGCAGACGTTAAGACGCTGCGGGACACCGTTCACCAGCACGCGAACACGCTGAGTGTTCGGGGCGGAAGTACGATGGGTAAGGTTATGAGCATGGCTTACCAGATTGCCGTGCATCAGACCCTTTTCGCAAACTTCGCAAAACTTTCCCATAGGGCACACCTCCTTTGGAGCTAAAGACAATCAAACAGCAGTATAATATCATCTTTTGTCCATGTTTGCAAGCGTTATTTTTCTTATCATAAAACTCTTTGACAAAAGACTTGTTTTACGCGGCGCGTTTGTGCGATTTCAGCATATTTGCCGCGAGGTAGCAGAGGATGAGCAGCAGAATGCTTCCGCCTAAAATGAGGTACATCGTCGGCACCTCAACCTTGTTCCCGAAAAAGTACACATTCATATCGAACGCGTTTCTTATCTCGTCGGTGAATACTGAGGGAATTCCGAGTGCTTCCATCTCCCTAAGCGCGCCGCCCATCGCGTGGTTGCGCATCAGCGAGGTTCCGTAGGTTCCGGGCAGGAAGGAGAGCGCCTTCTGCAAGCCCTCGCCGAACTGCGATATAGGCATATATGCGCCGCAGATGAAGCCGTAGCCCGCGCTGATGATAGTTCCGACGGCTGAAAGCTGCCCCTCGGTGGTAAGGAAGGTGCATACAAAGCTTGAGAGCGCAGTTCCGAACATAACGAGCATAACGATGTCTAGCGCGAGGTGCAGAATATCGCCTGCCGTCATGTAAAGTCCGGCGGAGGAGGCGTAGAGCATACAGGCGGCGCCTGCAAGTATGCACACGAGCAAAGCGTTGAAAAGCGTTGCGAGGTAGTAGCTCAGCGCTATGGACGCGGGCTTTACGGGCGCTATGCTCAGGTCGTTTCTCGCGCCAAGGTATTTGTCCTGAACGGTTATAAGGTTAGCGCAGAACGCGACGCTCACGCAGCTGACGGCAAGCAGGGAGGATATGAGCTGACCGCTCACAAAGCCGTTTACTATTGAGTCGGGCAGCGTGATTCCGTCGGGGAGGCTTGAGGTGAGGCTGCTCCTGTATACATTTCCGAGGAAGGTTACATAAAGCACGAGCAGGATTATAGGGGTTATCATCGAGGTTATCAGCGTGCCCTTGTCCTTAAAGAAAAGCTTAATATTTCTTGTGGTCAATGCGCCAAGCGTACTCATTCCTTCGCACCTCCGGTCAGCTTCTTGCCTGTAACGGCAAGGAAAACGTCGTCCATTTTGCCTTTTGTTATCTCGTAATCCGTGAAAAGCTCCGGATTCTGAATAATAAGCTTTGTTGCCGCGGCGGTATCGGGAACGGAAACCCTGTATGCGTCCCTTATTGCTTCGTATGGAAGCCCCAGCGCGTCTATCTTATCCTTTTCGACTCCGTAAAGGGTAATGAAATCGCCCGTATAGGTGTTCTTGAGGGTAAGCGGAGTGCCCTCGGCGGCAATCTTGCCGCTGTCAAGGATAACCACAAAGTCCGCGTCCGCCGCCTCCTCCATATAGTGCGTGGTGAGGAAAACGGTCAGGTGCTTCTCCTTGCGCATTTCGGAAACGGTGTCCCATATCAGCTTGCGCGTCTGCGGGTCAAGACCCGTTGTCGGCTCGTCGAATATAAGTATTTTCGGCTCGTGTATCAGCGCGCGCGCAATGTCAATTCTTCTTTTCTGCCCTCCTGAAAGCTTTCCGAAGGTGCGCTTGAGAATGTCGGTAAAGTCGAGCTTTTCGGCTAGGAAGCTAAGCCGCTTCTCGAATTCCTTACCCTTTATTCCGTACAGCGCCGCGCGGCACTCAAGGTTTTCGCGCACGGTAAGCGCCTTGTCAAGCACCGAATTCTGAAATACAACTCCAAGCTCGCTCTTT
>CAZUTB010000479.1:0-1950 GCA_964622905.1 uncultured Oscillospiraceae bacterium
AAATGGCCCTTGCAGGTTATCCTTCGCCAGATAATAGTGCTTTCGGAGGCAAACGCGGGTGACCTGACCGCGATGGATCCTAACTTTGTAGAGCCGCCCGAGCAATCCATAAAGATGGCGGTAATAGTGGTTTCCACCGTTCCGATAGTCTGCGTTTACCCCTTCCTGCAAAAGTATTTTGTGAAGGGCGTAATGGTAGGGGCGCTGAAGGGCTAAGCGCCGCTTGGCAAGGTTATCCGCGGACGTTGAGCGCCGCAGAAACATTATAAAAGGAGGAAACCCTTATGAAGAAACTGGTCGCTCTGCTCCTTGGCATTATCATGGTGTTCTCCATGATAAGCTTTGCCTCAGCCGATGAAGAGCCGCTTACCATTACGGTAATGCTCCCCGACTTCTACTCCGATAAGGAATGGCTTGAGGACGGAAACCCTGTGCTTGACGCTATTGAGAAGGCAGCCAATGTTGACCTCAAAATCACTTGGGTAGCCAACTCCGCCTACACTGAAATGACCAGCTACACGCTGGCGGATTCCGCGAATATGCCGATGGTAATGGTGCTGACCGGCGCGCGCGATTCCATCGTAATCGACTCCGCCCGTGCGGGCGCGTTCTGGGATCTGACCGATTACATTTCGCAGTTCCCGAACCTTGCCGCAGGCTCTCAGGGCGTTTACGACAACATTTCTGTTGACGGCAGAGTGTACGGCATCTATCGCAGCCGCGCTTACCCGCGCTCCGGCATCTACTATCGCTCCGACATCGCAGCTAAGGTTGGAATCACCGAAGAGCCCACCACAATCGAAGAGCTGACGAAGCTTGCTGAAGCGCTTGCGGGCTACAGCGAAGACACCTACGCACTCAATATGTGCAAGTACGTTGCCGGAACAATCAATTACATCACCGTTGCAATGGGCGCTCCGCAGACCTGGGGCGTTAACGAAAACGGCGACATCTACCCCGCTCACGAGTCTCCCGCCTTCCTTAAGGGGCTTAACTGGCTCCGCCACCTCTACGAAATCGGCGGAATCGACCCCGACTTCATGACCATCGAGTCCGGCAACTGGGACAGCATCGAGCGCACAGGCAAGGCGTTCATGCGCTTTGACTGCCTTGACAACTGCTATCGCCAGCAGGAATGGTTTGAGAACAACGAGGGCGTTACCGAAACTATCTTTGCTATGGTAAACGGACTTAAGAACGACGAGGGCAGCATCACCGTATGGCCGCAGAACGCGGGCTTCTCCGGCGAAATTGCCATCACCAAGAGCGTTAAGGACGAAGCGACAATGCTGCGCGTTCTGAAGTTCCTCGACTGGTGCAACAGCGCCGAGGGTCAGACCCTGCTCAACTGGGGTCTTGACGGGGAAACCTTCTTCATCCATGCCGACGGCTTCCGCTACACCAAGCCCGAAAGCGGCGAGGATGTAAGCGAATACGTTTACAAGATTCAGCACAGCCTCAATCAGCTGGGAATGAACGTAAACGGCGACCTTACCCCCAAAGCAGCAACCACCGCGCTCCGCGACGAATATGCCGCGCTCAACATCGCAATGACCCCCTACGCGGTAAGCAATCCCTGCTACCCGCTGACCAGCGAAACCGACGTTATGTTCGGCACTACGCTCTCAACCAAGCTTGAGGACGCGCACGTTCAGTACATCGCCGGCATCATCTCCGAGGAGGAGCTACGCGCAGTATGGCAGGAGTGGTCCGACGAGGGCGGCGCGCAGATGACAAAGGAATACAACGAAGCCTATCACGCAACGAAGTAACGCTCAGCTACGCTTCGCTTTCGCTGCACGTCTGCTAAGGCAGGCGTGCAGCGAGTTTCATCATTTTCCTGTTCGGTTTTCAACCTCACGGTCGGAAAATGATGCAAGGAAGCGTCTTTCAGACGCTCCTCGGGGCGGCAAAGCTGACAGCTGCGGATTACAAAAGAAGGGAGACCCT
>CAZUTB010000480.1:0-1941 GCA_964622905.1 uncultured Oscillospiraceae bacterium
CTGAAATGCCGCTTCCTATATCATTTCCTGACCGTGAGGCTGAAAGCCGAACAAGAAAATGATGCAAACCGGAGCAAGTAAGCGTAGCGCACTTGCTCCGAAATGTGTCAAAAGAATTTTGACACATTAATTGCGTTTAAGCATGAACTCTTCCCAAATTTGCTGGTAAACCGCTTCATAATCGCCCAAATCCTGAATGAATTCGGAGGTGGGAAGCAGCTCTTCGGGCAGATTCAGAGCGGTGTATGCGGCGTAATCGGGGCTTATAAGCGCGTCAGCCGCCTTGTTCGGGTTTACATAGCACTGGTATTCGGCAATGTGCGCGGCAACCTCGGGGCGCATAATGTAGTTGATAAGCTCCATTGCGCTGTCCGGATGCTGTGCGTTCGCGGGAATGCAGAGGGAGTCAATTCCGTAGCCAATCCCCTCGGAAACGAACACAACCTTGAGGTTGGGGTTTTCCATCTGCGCAAGCACAGCAAAGGGGGTGAACATATACGCCGCCTTGACCTCGCCGGAGAGCAGATAGAACTGCTGGTTGTTGTAATCCATGATGCGGATGTTCTTGCTCAGGCTCATCAGCTTTTCCTTGGCTTCCTGAAGCTCCGCGTCATCGGTGGTGTTGTAGCTGTAGCCAAGAGTTTTAAGCACAGCGCCTATCATAACGCGCGCGTCGTTGATAATGCATACTCCATCAAGGAACTGCTCGTCCCAAAGGTCGTTAAGGGAGGTAATCTCGCCCTCAACCCTTTCAGGGTCATACACAATTGTCGGAACTCCTACGGCGTAGGGAATGCTGTACACGTTCTCGGGGTCAAAGAATTGGTTGAGATACTTCTCGTTGATGTTGCCGAAGTTGGTGAGTTTTTCCCTGTCAAGCGGCAGCAAAAGCCCGAGCTTTCTTGCGGCGGAGAGGGTGTAGTCGCTGGTGAGAATAAGGTCGTACTCGCCCTTGCTGTTTTGCAGCTTCATCAGCATCGTTTCGTTGTCCTCAAAGTTATAGAAATTAACCTTGATTCCGGTTTCCTGCTCAAAGCCGTTCAGCGTGTCGGCGTCGATGTAGTCAGCCCAAGTGAAGATGTTTACAACCTTTTCCTCGTCCGCCATTGCGGGAACGGCAAGAATAAGGAGGGCAGCGGAGAGGAGAAGCGCGATAAGCTTTTTCATACTCAGTCTTCCTTTCTATCATAGCAAGCGCCTTTGGCGCAGTGCGTCAGCTCAGCTTCCGCTTTTTCGGAAGCACAAGGGTTCGCAGCCCTACGGCTAAGAAAACCACCGCGAGCATAAGCGTAGAAATTGCGTTAATCGTAAGCGGAACGCCTATCTTAACCGATGAGTAAATTCTCAGCGGAAGGGTAGTGGTGGTAGAGGTAACAAAGAAGCTGATAACAAAATCGTCCATGCTCATTGCGAACGCGAGCATTGTGCCTGAAAGCACCGCGGGGGTTATCAGCGGGAGCGTTATGTCAAAAAACACCCTTCGCGGATTAGCGCCAAGGTCGCGCGCCGCCTCAAGCAGCGAAACGTCCATCTCCGAAAGCCTGCCCTTAACTATTATGTATATATAAGGGATACAGAAGGTTGTGTGTGCTATAACGAGCGTGAGCATTCCGCTTTGCAGCCCGAGAAAGCTGAAAAGCGACATGAACGCCATTCCGAGGATAATTTCGGGCACCATTATCGGAAGCGTGCTGAGGTTTTCAAGCGCGCCCATCAGCCGAAACTTTCTTCTGACCATTCCGACAGCGCCAAGCGTTCCTATCACAAGCGAAAGCCCGCAGGAGTAGACCGCAAGGCGCAGGCTTGTTCCAAGCGCGGGAAGCAGCCCGCGAGTGTCGTTAAAGAGCGCAGTGTAGTTTTTCAGCGAAAAGCCTGTAAAGGCGTAGCTTGAGCGGCTTGTGCTTGCGTTGAAGGAGTAAAGCACAACTACAATCATAGGCA
>CAZUTB010000481.1:0-1930 GCA_964622905.1 uncultured Oscillospiraceae bacterium
ATCGAAATAACGGGCATTGTATTGATTAAAGGCTCATTTATCTCTTAACAAAAACAAGACTCGGCAATTCTGCCGGGCTTGCCATAGCGATGCATTTGAAATAAACATGGATTTATTGATGAAATGCATCCGGCGATATGCCACGGGCAATGCCTGAAATCTTACTTTCCTTTAAGAAACATTAAACTCCGGATTTAAGGAATAAGGCCCTTTCCGCACACACGGAAAGGGCTTTCTCAAGTAGTATTAATACTTGCGCTTCCGGGCGGCTTCTGCCTTCTTCTTGCGCTTTACACTGGGCTTTTCATAGTGTTCACGCTTGCGGACCTCTGCCAGAACTCCCGCGCGAGCGCACTGACGCTTGAAACGCTTAAGAGCACTTTCCAAAGATTCGTTCTCGCGAATGCGTACCTCAGACACCGTTATCCCTCCCCTCGCTCATCACGCCTTGGCTACCCTGCCGGCCTGACGGACGGATGGCGACCGTATTGTTATTATAGCCGCATTAAATAAATCCGTCAATAGCCTTAACATAAATTCACGAAAGCGTTACAAATGATAATTGCCAAAGTCTACAATATCTCGGAGGTTGCTACAAGGCTTATTCCCGTTGAGCAGACATCCTTTAGGATAACATCGCCAATTGCTATCGGCGCTTCCGCCTTGAGGGACAGAATCTGCTCCATTGCAGCCATCAGCAGCTCCTTGGGTATCGGCGCGGCTGTTTTGGCGCTGACGGGAACGCTCCTGTTCACAAGCGGAACAGACGCGGTAAGCACGCGCGACGGATGAGTTACCTCGCTTTTTGCGTACTCAAGCCCGCGCTTGCAGGTATAGCCCGAGAATTCCCATTCGCCGCTGCTGTTATCGGCATTGATGCGGCAGCCCATCGGGCAGCACACGCATATAAGCTCTCTAGCCATTTACTCATCCCCTCCAAGCACCGAAACGGTTATTTCCCCTGCTTTTCTCGCCTTCTCGCCGTCAAGCGAAAGGTTTACCATTTCGCCCGGAACGAGGATAGGCTTCTTCACGGAAAGCAGCTCTTTTTCGCCATCCATTACAAGAACGCGGGCGCGTTTCAAAATCTTCCCTACCCGGAACATAATTCTCACGCTGCCGCTTCCGTCCCTGTCGATAAACTGCGGAACAACGCCGCGAACATTTTCGCCCGAAATGACCTTTACGCGCTCGGCGTTTCTTCTCTCTCCGCTTGCGTACCTGTACGCCGCTCTGCCCGCCTCGGCGCTCTCCTCGCTTACAAAGTCCACAAGGTCATGCACATGGAGGACGTTTCCGCAGGCGAAAACGCCGTCCGCGCTGGTTTCAAGCTTGTTTGAAACGCGCGCACCGCCGGTTGCGGGGTCAATCTCAACGCCTGCCCGAAGGCTCAGCTCATTTTCGGGAATAAGCCCGCAGGAAAGAAGCAGCGTATCGCACTCGAACTCGGTTTCCGTTCCCGCTATCGGGACGCGGTTTTCGTCAACCTGCATCATGGTTACGGAGGAAAGCCTGTCTTTGCCCTTTATATCGGTTATCGTGTGCGAAAGGTACAGCGGGATATTGAAATCCTGAAGGCACTGGACGATATTGCGGTTAAGCCCGCCCGAATACGGCATTATCTCTATGCAGGCAAGCACCTTTGCACCCTGAAGCGTAAGCCTGCGCGCCATGATAAGCCCGATATCTCCGGAGCCCAGGATTACCGCGCGTCTTCCGGGCATAAGCCCCATAAGGTTTATCATCTTCTGCGCGTTGCCCGCAGTATAGATGCCCGCAGGGCGTGTTCCGGGGGTAAACAGCGCTCCGCGCGGTCTTTCGCGGCAGCCCATCGCCAGAACTATCGCGCCGCACTCGACGGTTTCAAGCCCGCGCGCCTTTGAAATCATTGTAACTACGCGTCCCTCGGAAACGGAAAGCACGGTGGTGG
>CAZUTB010000482.1:0-1926 GCA_964622905.1 uncultured Oscillospiraceae bacterium
AGGAAAATTGCTGACTGCGGACGGGTTCCCGTGCTTGCGCATCCATTTTTGTACAAGCAATCCGAGATGTCGCTTAATGAGCTTATCCGGCAATGGATAAATGACGGGCTTATGGGCATTGAGGTATATCATCCTACCTCGATAGGCAGAAACATTGGAGCGATGCGCGATATAGCTAAGCGCAATAACCTTGTTATTACCGGCGGAAGCGATTATCACGGGCACGGCTCCATGCACGCCCCTTTAGGCGGAATGTGTGCGTATTGGCAGGATATGCGTGCCTGCTGCGAGAATTTATTTGACCTAATCGCTGCCCGAAAGGACAGCTGACTTTATTAACGGAGGACGACATGACGCAGAGCCGGAACGGGGGAAACCCTTACACGGGCGGAGCTTTCAGGCAGCAGCCTGTTCCGCGCGAGCCAGCAGGAGCGCCTATCAATCAAGCACAAGGCGGCGTGAATCCTTATGCCGCTCAGCAGGGCAGTTATCCTCAGAGCGGCTATACGCCCTCCTATGTTGAAGCACAGATACCTTATCAGCAGGCGGCAGGCGCGGCAATGCCCCAAACGGTAAACAGGCGCACAGCGCTGAATAGTAATGCGCAGTCGGGAAGCCTGCAAAACGGATACGCGCAGAGCGGACAAGCGCCCGCAGGCGGAGCGGGTTATATACCGCCTTATGCCTCGGGCGGCTTTACTGCGCGCCCAATCAGAAAAACCACAGGCGCAGGCAGCGTGAAAAGCGCGCCTGCTGCAAGGCAGACACGCTCATCCTCGTCCGGCGGAAAGCCTCCAGTTAAGCGTAAGCGTCCGATAGGCGTAACGCTTGCGGTAATCGCCGCTGTAATCGGTCTGCTTGCTTTCGGCGGCTTCAAGGTTTATGACGCGCTTATTGCCGCGCAGGTTAGTGTAATCGAAAAAACAAACGAACACGAAGCGGTTTTTGCGACTAATGTTTATCTTGATGGAATACACCTTGGCGGAATGACCGCGGAGCAGGGCTACAACGCCGCCCTCGGCAACCTGCAGCAGAAATACGCCAACTGGTTTGTTCAGCTTACCTACGGCGATTATGTGTGGACGATAAACCCGAGTACAATATCAATACAGACCGATTTAGCTACGCGCCTTGACGAGGCATGGGCTGTCGGAAGAACGGGTAATAATGAGCAGCGGAAGGAAGCGCTTGACGCTCTTTCGCAGAATCCCGTGTATCTCTACTCGGAGGTCACCTACACCACCGAGCCTATAAACAAGCTGATGGACGAGATTGCCGCCGCGATATACAGCCCTGCCTATGACGCTGCTGTAAGCGACTTCACGGGCGATAATTTCTATACTCCGTTTGTTTACACCGATGAGAAATATGGCGTAATGCTCGACGCCGACGCGACCCTTAATGAGGTTCTTGCGCAGGTAGAGCATATGGAGAGCGCTATTCTGCCGATTCAGACGGTTACGCTTGCTCCCAAGGTTACCAAGGCTGAGCTGATGGATGAGAGAACCTTGAGAGGCAAAGCCACAACGATTATTAGTAGTAGCAGTACTGCTAACCGAAATTCTAATGTTGCGCTTGCACTTTCCCGAATCAACGGCACTACTCTGGCGAACGGGGAGCAGATGAGCTTCAACAAGAAGGTCGGAATGCGCACCGCGAAAAACGGCTTCCTTGAGGCTTTGGAATATGCATACGGAGAACTGCGCGATGGTATCGGCGGCGGAGTTTGCCAGTCAAGCACGACAATTTATCTTGGCGCGCTTCTTTCGGGAATGGACATCGTGAAGCGCACAGCTCATTCTGATACAGTAAACTATACTCAGATGGGTCAGGACGCAACGGTTATGTATACCCGCGACAGAACCATTGACCTGATTATCAAGAACAATACCGGCTCGCCCTTGTATATCCTGAGCGGAGTTATGA
>CAZUTB010000483.1:0-1916 GCA_964622905.1 uncultured Oscillospiraceae bacterium
GAGAACGGAGCAAGTCAGCGAAGCGTACTTGCTCCGAAAGCTTGTCAAAATCCATTTTGACAAGCGTAATAGCTTCCGCGACACTAATACGCCGCGAAAGTCTTGCGTTCTATAGCAGGCGCGGGTGCGGCAACGGTTTCCCTCTGCCGCGCCGTATTGACGCGCTGTGCTGCACCGCACTTCTTCACGGCGCACGCTACTCCCTTTCAAAACGACAGGCGAAGGCATCCCCTCGCCGCCGCAAAAGCCTTCAATAACATTTCTATGCTTTGCGCGCTTTTCCTGCCTGCAAGCGCATTGTTTTCTTTGTGATTCCGCATACACTGCGGCGCCTGCACAAAGCCCGCCCGCAAATTTTTGTTTTCGGCTTGTAGGATAAACGCAGGCGGAACGCGAATAAACATATGATTGTTCATTTATAAATATCGCTGGGGGAGGTAAGAATTATCAAACGGGCTATAAAAAACAGAGCTGCATTATCCTCGCACCGCTCGGCGATAACGGATAAGATTAAGGAATCCGCCGTTTCCGTTATTCCAATCATTCTCATTGTGCTGCTCCTGACTCTTTCCTGCGCGCCGGTCACGCCGGATTTGCTGCTTTCCTTTCTGATAGGCGCGGCGCTTGTTATAACAGGAATGGGGCTGTTTACGCTGGGCGCGGATACCTCAATGTCCCCCATCGGCACAAAGATAGGCTCAACCCTGACGAAATCCAAGAACATAACCCTCATAATTATTGCGAGCTTCGTTCTCGGAGTCGCGATAACGGTTGCAGAGCCTGATTTGCAGGTGCTTGCCGAAACTGTTCCGCATATCAACTCAACCGTGCTTCTGATAACCGTCGGCGTAGGCGTCGGGCTGTTCCTCGCGGCGGCAATCTCGCGCATTATCTTCGGAGTTAAGCTGCGGCTTCTGCTGATAGTCTTTTATGCGCTTATATTCATTTTAGCGGCGTTTACGGACAGGGACTTCCTCAGCATAGCGTTCGATTCGGGCGGAGTTACGACGGGTCCCATGACCGTTCCGTTTATACTGGCTCTGGGCGTCGGCGTTTCAAACATCCGAAGCGACAGAAGGGCGGAGTCGGACAGCTTCGGTCTTGTCGCGCTCTCGTCGATAGGTCCGATACTCGCGGTGCTTATCCTCGGCTTCTTCTATAAGAGCGAGGAAGCGGACACGGCTGTGGCAATCACTTCCTTTTCCGATACCGCGGTAATCGGAAGGGCGTATGTATCCGAAATACCGAAATACCTTGCTGAAATGGCTGCCGCGCTTGCGCCGATAGCCGTTATCTTCGTTCTGTTTCAAATTTTTTCCTTCCGCATGAAAATGCGCGAGTTCCTGAAAATATGCCTCGGAATTCTGTTCACCTATGTCGGGCTTGTGCTGTTCCTTACGGGCGTCGGCGTCGGCTTTTCGCCGCTCGGAACGGTTCTGGGCTTAAAGGTCGCGGAGGGCTGGAATAAATATCTGCTGATTCCGCTCTCAATGCTGCTCGGCTGGTTCATAATCTCCGCCGAGCCGGCTGTATTCGTTCTGGAAAAGCAGATTGAGCAGATAAGCGCGGGCGCAATCCCCGCAAAGGCGGTAAAGCTGAGCCTCTCCGTAGCCGTTTCGCTCGCAATGGGGCTTGCGGCGCTGAGGGTTATAACGGGAATTTCGATTCTGTGGTTCCTGATTCCCGGGTATGCGCTTGCTATAATTCTTTCCTTCACCGTTCCCGAAATTTACACCGCGATAGCCTTTGACTCGGGCGGAGTCGCCTCCGGACCGATGACGGCAACCTTTATGCTTCAATTCATGATTGGCGCAAGCAGCGCCTTCGGCGGCAATATATTAAAGGACGCGTTCGGCGTAATATCGCTCGTTGCAATGATGCCGCTTATCTCGCTCCAGCTTATGGGCGCTGTATAC
>CAZUTB010000484.1:0-1903 GCA_964622905.1 uncultured Oscillospiraceae bacterium
GGCATGAAGTGCATAGTCGTAGTTGCCATATAATAGCTGTCGCCGAGCCTTATTACATCGGGGTCGGGGAAATCGCCGCCGATAAGCAGAGGCTCGCCGGCAACCTCGGTAAGCTTCTTTTTCTTAACAGGCTTTTCGGGCTTTACGAAGCGCCATGAGCAAAGGCGGATTCCCTTAGCTCCGAAGGCGAAGCGCAGATTCTTAATTCCGCTTTGCTCGCAGGAAAGCTCCGCCTCGTACTCCGCAGGTTCTTCCGATGGCTTTATGAGAACTTCCGCGCAGGGCAAATCATCAAAGCCGTCTGCGAAAACCAGAAGGCGCGCAGGAGCTTTGCCTGAATAGGCGGCGGTGACAATGAGTTTATCCGCACCCTTACCGAAATCCGCGCCCTTAACCATGCTCCAGCCGCCCGCGCGGGTGCTTATGACGGAGGTCTCACCCACCTTGCCGACAACGGAGATTCCGCCGCCGTCATATATGGTTGCTCCGCTTGTTTCGCTATACGGGTCAAGCGGCGCAAGCCGGCTTACACCGCTTACCGTAGCGGCGCAGCATTCTATTGTTCCGTCACTGCTAAGCTTAAGCTCGTCGATAGACGGGCTGCGATAGCCGCTGAGCGAGGGATACAATTCGCGCGGCATTACTTCCGTGTGATAAGCGATATACCATTTACCGCAGAAATTGAACATGGAATGATGGTTTTTCCCGTATCGCCCGAAATACTCGCCCGGGTTCTTCAAAAGCACTCCGCCGAAGCGAAAGGGACCCATAGGATTAGAGGCGGTCATGTACACAATATACGCGTCGCCGAAGCCGAGGCTGTCGCGCATTCCGTCGCGCACAACGCGCCAGTTTGAGCAGTAAGAGTAATAGTATGTTCTGCCTATCTTATTGATTCCGCTGCCCTCGAAATGATAAGGCGTATCAATATCCTGCGGGATTCCGCAAAGGCTTATCATGTCCGGAGAAAGGCGGACGACACGCGCGGTCTTTGGACGGGCAAAGCGCTCCTCATCCGGAATTCCGCCGCCGAAATACAGGTAAGCCTGCCCGTCATCGTCAACAAGAACGGAGGGATCAAAAACCCAAGGAACATCGGCGCAGTTTTCGGTATCATGCGAAACAAGGTGCGTCTTGAGCGGGTCGGTGAAGGGTCCGAGGGGCGAGGCGCCCTCAAGAACGCCGATTCCTCTGCCCGTATTTGAAAAATAGAGGTAGAAGCGCTCGCCGCGCGGGGTATTCCGCACAACACAGCAGGGAGATATTGCGCTTACCGCCCATGACGCTATTCCGTCCGCGCCCGCCGCTTTTATCTCGCCGTGGTCGGTCCAGTTCACCATATCCGAGGACGAGATAACGCTTATTCCCGTTATGCTTTCATAAGCGTTATCGCAGTACTCGCCGTCCGCTCCCCTGCAAAGCTGGTCGCCGGACATATAGAGGTAAACGCGCCCTCCGTAAACAAGCGCGCAGGGGTCGGCGGCAAAGCGATGGGTTATTATAGGATTATTCTCGTCCATGTGTCTGCGCGCTAATGCTGTATCCATAATTACTCCTGTAAAGCGTATTTACTTGAAAACCGCCAAATGCGCGCAAAGGCAGCGCGCAATGCGGTTTTTTGAGCCAAAGCGAACGCAAAACGTCCGCCGCTCACTTACACATATTATAAACGGCTCATAACAATAATGCTTCTCATAAATTGCGCGAGAACCATGGCGTTTTGCTTGAATAATTTAAGTTCATATGCTATAATTTAAGTGAATCAGGTTTTTTATCGACCAATTACGATAAAATCGGTGCAAATTGCAAGATAAACTACCGACTGTGCTCCGCAACTTTTGTTTTCACTTTTTGAAAGGAGGCATTGGCTATGCCTCAGAAGTACTACGTTCAGCCGACGATT
>CAZUTB010000485.1:0-1899 GCA_964622905.1 uncultured Oscillospiraceae bacterium
CAGCGGCTCGTATGGGGTTGCGCTCGGATTCTGTGTTTAATCGTTAATCGTACCAATCGCCGCCCCCTGTGGGCGGCAGAAAAGGAGGAAACCCAAAATGGCAGTGCTAAAGTCGAAGCGCGGGGAAAGCAATATGCAATTTCTCGAAACGGCGTATAACTTGGAAGTGTATTCGATAAGACAGGCTATCAAGTTTCCCAAGCGTTACACATTTTTTATCACAACGGAAATAGTACGGCTTGCTTCAAGCTGTCATTCCGAAGTGAAAGCCGCAAACAGCATATATCCCACCAATGCGCACGAAGCGCAGATGCGGCGGGATTGCCTGACGCGAGCCAATAACCATCTACAAAACCTGCTATCCAAGCTGGACATAGCAAAGGGTCTCTTTGCGGTGGAAAGCAGCACGCTTGAACGCTGGGTCGAAATGATAATCGCGGAAGCGACGCTTATTTCCGCTGTAAAGCAAGCCGACAAAAAGCGGTATGCGGGTTTTGAATAGATAGAGGTCTTGTTCTGTAAAGTACACCCCGTTGTTCGGCGGCGAACTGGTGGGAGCGCTCTCCTAATGCGAGCAACAGCACCAACTTCTGCAATGTGAACTCGTCGGGCAGTGCCAACAACAACAACGCCAGCAACTCGAATGGGGTTGCGCTCGGATTCTATATTTATATCGGTCAGACAAAGTAGCTTATGCGAAATCAGCACCGTTATAGAAGGAGAACAAAACCTTCCCGTATGGGTAAATCAAGCCCTTGATGTGGGTGACTGGACGCTTCTTGCATGGGCGGGTATGCGCGTAACCGCTTTCATAGTCACTCCACCAGCAGCCATAACCGCGCCCTACAATACGGCTGTACATGCGGCTGTTGAGGAAAGAGCATGACAAGCGATGAGCGCCGCGAAGCGCGGTATCAAAGACGAAAGGCAGAGCGCGAACGCCGCAAAGAAACGCGCAACGCCGAGTGCGGAACATATAACGATGTGTTCAGCTTCGAGAACCTTTACAAAGCATATAAGCAATCTTGCAAGGGCGTACTATGGAAGTCGAGCGTCCAAACGTACAAGGCAAACGCGCTTATGAATGTCGTAAAAACACGCCAACAGCTTGTGTCGCGCAGTTACAAAAGCCGTGGATTCGTGGAGTTTGACCTTATTGAACGCGGGAAACTGCGCCACATCAAGAGCGTTCACATAAGTGAACGCGTTGTGCAGCGGTGCCTGTGCGATAACTGCCTTGTCCCGCTCCTTAAAGCGACATTCATCTACGATAACGGTGCAAGCCTAAAGAACAAAGGAATCGACTTTAGCCTTAACCGCTTGACCCGCCACCTGCGCGAATACTACCACGAATACGGGAACGACGGATATATCCTCCTGTATGACTTCACGGATTACTTCAACTCGGCACAGCACGAGCCGATATTTAGGCAGTATGAGCGCTGCATCACGGACGGGGAGCTGATAGAACAGGCTCGGTATTTCATTAGGCAATTCGGCACTGTTGGTATGGGGCTCGGCAGTCAGGTATCACAAATAAGCGCTATCGCCCTACCCAACCCGCTTGACCACCGTATCAAAGAGGTTGCGGACGTGAAGCAATACGGGAGATATATGGACGATGGATATATCATTCGCCGCGACAAGGAGGAACTAAAGGCAATTAGAGCTTTCATCATCGAAACATGCGCTTCCCTTGGCATAACGATGAACCCCAAGAAAACGCAGATTGTGAAGCTCTCGCACGGGTTCACGTTCCTAAAGGCGCGATTCGCCCTGACCGATACCGGCAAGGTGATATGTGGAATTAACCCCAAGTCTGTGAGAAGAATGCGCCGCAAGCTGCGCACGTTTCGGCACTGGGTCGATACAGGAAAAATGGCGCTGTGCGATGCGCAA
>CAZUTB010000486.1:0-1892 GCA_964622905.1 uncultured Oscillospiraceae bacterium
ACTCAAATGCCTTGCGGGGCTTTTATCTTTGCTTTTTCTGATGTATAATGGATTTGCGGCGCTTGCGGATGAAGCTGTTCCTGCTATGGGCTCTTTCGCCTCCGCCGTTGTTATCGAGGAAAGCACGGGCAGAGTGCTTTTTGAGCGGAATATACATGAGCGCCGCCCAATGGCAAGCACAACGAAGATTATGACCGCGCTGCTCGCCCTTGAGAATTCCTCGCTTGACGAAATTGTGACAGCGTCAAAAAACGCAAGCGGAGTACCGGGAACAAGCATCTATCTCGCAGTGGGCGAATCGCTCACCATGCGGGAAATGCTTAACGGGCTTATGCTCGCCTCGGGCAACGATGCGGCGGTTGCGATTGCGGAGCATATAGGCGGGAGTATAGACGGCTTTGCGGATATGATGAATAAGCGCGCCGCCGAGCTTGAGCTTAAGGACACGCATTTTCTTACTCCGCACGGGCTGCCGAAGGATGGGCATTACACCAGCGCTTATGACCTTGCGCTTATTGCACGCGAGGCGATGAAGAACGAAACCTTCCGCGAAATTGTCGGAACAAGGCGCGGAAGCATTCCTTGGGAGGGCAGGGATTACGAGCGCATTCTTATCAATAAGAACAAGCTGCTTGCCAATTACTCCGGCGCTACCGGTATAAAAACCGGCTATACCAAGGCTGCGGGAAGATGCCTTGCGTTTTCGGCGGAAAGAAACGGACTTTCGCTTATCGGAGTAGTCTTGAACGCTCCGGATTGGTTTACAGAGGCTGAGGCGCTGCTGGATTTGGTGTTTGAGAAAACGGAGCTGCAAGAGTTTATCGCATCAGGCGAGGAAATGAGGATGCTTAGGGTAGAGGGCGGAACGGCAGACAGCGTTTTGGTTGTCTCAGGCGGGGCGCTTTCTTATCCAATGCTTTCGGGCGAGGATTATCCCGCAATTCTCATAGAGCTTCCGGACTCGCTTCCCGCGCCCGTCTGCATGGGTCAGAGCGTAGGGACAATAGCGCTTGAGGTAGGCGGCGTGATAGTGCAAAGCGTTCCGCTGCTCGCCGCTGAGTCGGTCAGCGAAAGCACCTTTCGCGCCGCAATCGCCGGCGTTATCGTTCGCTGGCTTATTATCGGCGGCGGCGCTTATCGTTACGCTGCTTATTAGGAAGCGTAAGGCGCTCCGGAAAAAGAGAAGCCGCAGATGGGCAAACACGCACATAATACATAAGGAGGGCGCGATTATGACGGCAATAGAGCCAATGACTGCGCAGAATATCGGGTATCTCGGTCAGATTGACAGACGGCAGTTCATTTCGGAGATAGCGGTGGTTTCAATAGCCTCTCAGGGCTTCAAGCTGCAATACAGAAGCGCGGGTAAGGCATATTGGCGCGACGACCCGATTGACGACCAGATATCAGAACAGTTTATTCTTGCGGCGGGTCATGCCGGATTTTTCGCGTTTATTGACGGAAAGCCTGTCGGACAGATTGTAGTTACTAAATACTGGAACGGTTATGCCTTCGTTCACGAGCTTGCGGTGGATTCGCGCCATAGGCGGCTCGGAATAGGCAAGGCGCTTCTCAGTGCAGCGCAGGATTGGGCTGTTCGGAACGGGCAGTATGGGCTTATGCTCGAAACGCAGGATGTGAACGCAACCGCCTGCCAGTTTTATGAGCGCTGCGGCTTTGTGCTTGGCGGCGTTGATAATATGCTGTACTCCGCCTTTGCCGACCAGCATATGCGTCCCGCGGCTCTCCGTGAAAGCGCGCTTTTCTTTTACCGCACGAACCAAAAAGGAGCATCTGAGAGATGATGAGATTGCAGAAGTACATGGCGCTCAGCGGAGTGGCAAGCCGCAGAACAGCCGAGAAGATGATTGCCGACGGGCTTGTTCAGCTCA
>CAZUTB010000487.1:0-1888 GCA_964622905.1 uncultured Oscillospiraceae bacterium
CCGAAGCGCACATCGAGCGCGGCATGGACGAACTTATGCGCGGCAGGACGGTTTTTGTAATAGCGCACAGGCTTTCCACCGTTCGCAATTCAAACGCCATAATGGTGCTTGAGCACGGCGAGGTGATAGAGCGCGGCACGCATGATGAGCTGCTTGAGCAAAAGGGCAAGTATTACCAGCTTTATATGGGCATGTTCGAGTTAAGCTGATAAACCAGACTGAGAGTTATCTAATGCAGCACGAAATCAAGTAGACTCTTCGCTGCCGGAAGAAGCTGCCGCTTGAGTGTGCGTTATGCCGTTCATATTTTCGGAATAGAACGAGTAACTGTTTTTGCCGCCGCGCTTGACTTGATAGAGCGCCGTGTCCGCGCGCCGGTATGCGGATTTAAAGCTGTCCGCTTCGCCGCTGCAAAACGTGCAGCCTATGCTGCAATGTATAGGTACGTCGTTGTGTTCGCCCACTGTAAGCTCTCCGATTTTATTTAGCAGAGCGTCAAGCATTGCTGCCAACGCATATTCGCTTTTTACTCCCGGCAGCAGCGCGATGAACTCATCGCCGCCGACGCGGCCTATTATATCCGTGTTGCGAAAGTGCGCTTTCAGGGTTGCTACAAGCCCTGTCAGCGCCCTGTCGCCCTGCTGGTGTCCGTAGACGTCGTTGATATGCTTTAAATTATCGATGTCAAACAGCACAAAGGCATTGGAACGCTGTGGGTTCACAAGCAGCAGGTGATTGACTGTACGCTCCATGGCGGCGTGATTTAGCGCTCCCGTCATTCCGTCAGCATCCGCCTGCTCCTGTATGCGCATGAGCTTTTCCGTTTCCGTTGTGATGTCATTGAAGGATATTACTGCGGAGCTGGCATTGCAGTCGCTTCCGCTAACTGCTGTGAACCGCAGCCGCAGCCAGCGAAATTCGCCGTCGGCAGTTTTGCAGCGAACGTCTGTGCTTCCGCTTGGTATTCCATGGTCAATATCATCAAAAAACGACTGCCAATCTGCGATGCTTTCAGGCGCTATAAGATCGTTGCTTAGGGCATATCCCGGCAGATCGGGTACTTCGTGAACGACATTGCCATGTTGGGCGCCTTGGAAAATGCCAATTCTGCCTTCTGTGTTGTATCTGCATACCTCAACGCCGCTTTGCCTTGCCGCCATCATATATTCCTGCTCGCGGATACGCAGCTCTTCCTCCATACGTTTGCGATCTGTAATATCTGTATAAAGACCGTAAAAGAGAACTTTGTCATTTTCACTCTTTGCCGGAGTCGCCGTGAGATTGACCCAACGCAGCGCTCCTGTGCGTATGCGAATCCGCATGTCCACGGTAAAGGCCTCCCTGCGTGCGGCGGCGCTTGCTATTGTTGCCCGCAGCTTTGCTAAATCGTCCGCGCATACGCGCTCAAAGCTTGCGGACAAATTTGATTCCGGTATTTCACCGTCTTCATATCCGAGCGCCGTGAACGCGCCGCGGCTAAGATATTTACGAATGCACTGCCCGTTTTCCATCTGAAACAGAGCTACGCCACCCGGCATGTTCTCGATTATTTCGTCGGCATGTTTTTGTTTGTTCCAAGCCTCTGAGCGGTCGGCAATATATTCAATATAGGCGTCGCGCCCGTTCCAGTTGATGGGCGTGATACGCAAGGTATAATGCTTTCCTTCAAAATCGGCGTCATGACACAAGGGGTGATTATGAAGCTTTTCCACATGGCAATGAGCGCACAGCGGGCTTACATCTTGAAAATATGTCTCACAGCTTGTGCCGGACGACTCTTCTTTTGCGCGTCCTGCCAGCTTTGCCGCCGCCGCGTTGACATATAGCAGCTCCTTTGTATGCCTGTCCGCCACAATAAGTATGTTTTCGGTTTCGTCCAGTATTTTGC
>CAZUTB010000488.1:0-1887 GCA_964622905.1 uncultured Oscillospiraceae bacterium
CCGTCGTATTTAACGCCCTTGTACGGACCGTACTTATCCGCGCCCTTGTTGACTCTCCACCAGCTGAAGGACGCGCCCAGATGCTCCGTTACGCCGAACGGAAGCCCGTGCTTTTTCGCGGCGCTTTTCCACATTCCCACAATATCCTTATGCGGACCGACGTTCATGCTGTTCATCGGGTTAATATCGGAGGGATAATTGAAAAAATGGTCGTGATGCATTGCCTGCGCAACGAAATAGCGCGCGCCTGCCTTTACATACTTATCCATCAGCTTTTCCGGCTCAAAGTTTTCCGCCTTCCAAAGCTCGCAGATATCCTTATAGCCGAACTTGGAGGGATGCCCGTAATGCCGCAGATGATAAAGATACTGCGGAGAGCCTTCCACATACATATTGCGCGCATACCAGTCGCCGCACATCGGAACGCTCTGCGCACCCCAATGGCTCCACATTCCGAACTTCGCGTCCCTGAACCAATCGGGATAGCCGTGAGTTCTGAGCGATTCAAACGTCGCCTCAAATTTCTCTGCCATAATTTCTCCTCTTTGTAGCTAAGGCGAAAGGGCAGCTTATACAAGTTGCCTGAAGACTGAATATAACAGCCGCCCCTTCGCTTTGCTCAGATGCCCGGGATTACTTTGCCATCGCCGCAGCGTAGCCGTCCTCAAAATATTTCATGTAGGTGGAAAGGTTCATTCCGTCAAGAGCCTTTACGTAGCTGTCCCACTCGGTATCAAGGTTCATATCGCCGGTGATGAAGCGAATCATAGCCTGGTCAACATAATCGGTGATGATAACCTGAAGCCGAGCGTGTTCCTCGGCAGCTTCCTTCTCCGCCCAGATAACCGGCATGGTTTCCTTCGGGAAGAAGGGCTCATAGCCCTTGGAAGCCTTGTAGAGGCGATACTCATAGCTTGCGGAGCTGTTTTCGTAGATGTCGCCGTTGCCAATCCAGTACTTGGTGCGGGCGGTATCGCAGAACAAGCGGAAGGGATCGAAAACATTGTCGCGCAGAGCGTCGGGGCTGTCAAGCGCGTCCTTGGTGTTGGTGGTGCGGTAGAGCGCCTGATTTCCGTCGGAGTCGAGCATTCCCGCTTCGGCGTAATCCCAGTTGGTTCCGCGCAGACCGAACTCAAAGGTAACGCAGTTTTCTTCGTTGAACATCTGGTCGATGGTCTGGAGTGCGCGGGGGATATCGTGGCAGGCGTCGGTTACGGCAAAGGTGGAGCCGGCGGTGTTCTGCGGGTCATAGAAAAGCGCAACCCTGCGGCCGGTGGGGCTTGCGGGGGTTACGAGGGAATCGTACATACGGGTACGCTCGACGTCCGCAACGTCGATAACCATCGACATATGACCGCAGGCGTAGGAGCCGAGGATTTCCTTGCCCTCGCAGCGACCGAGCTGCATAAGCTGGTCAAGGTCCTGAGTGAAGCTAGAGGGATCAAGCAGCCCCTCATCGTAGAGCTTCTTGAGGTAGTACAGACCGTTCTTGAATTCCTCGGTGTTTGCAACAAACTTGACCTGTCCGTCCTCAACAGCGGCGTAGGTTCCGTCATCGCAGTAGCAGAAGGACTGCATGATAGCGAACCACGGCTCGCCCCACCATGTATTGATGCAGCCGCTCAGCGGGATTTCGTCCTTGAGCCCGTTGCCGTTGGGGTCATTATCGCGGAAGGCAACAAGCACGTCGTACAGCTCATCGGTGGTCTGGGGAACCTGCAGGTTCAGGCGGTCAAGCCATTCGGTGTTTATCCACAGCTTGCGGGCTACGTTCGCGTGGGAGAACTTAGCGGGCAGGGAGGGAATTCCGTAGATATGGCCGTCGGGAGCGGTAATATTCTTGCGGAAGGTTTCATGGGTGTCAAGGTATGCCTTAACGTTGAATAT
>CAZUTB010000489.1:0-1874 GCA_964622905.1 uncultured Oscillospiraceae bacterium
TGCACAAGCCTGCTTATATTGGGGTCATCGTCAACTATCAGCACCAAAGGCTTTTCACGCATCGCTTAGTCCTCCTATACTTATTTGAGCGAAACAACGGTTACTCCGTCCTCGCCCTCGCCGTATTTGCCGATACGGTATTCCTTAACGACAGGGCAGGTTTTCAGATGCTGCTGTATACCCTTTCTGAGTATGCCCGTGCCCTTGCCGTGAATTATGTATACGGTGTTATACGAAGCCATTACCGCCTGAGCAAGATACTGGTCAACCGAGATAAGCGCTTCCTCAAGATTCATTCCGCGAACATCGCATTCGAGCTTGACCTGCATTGTTGCGGCATTGGTATCATGCCTTACGCTCGTCGTTTTCTTCTTCGCTCTTTCCTCGGCGGGAAGGCGCAGCCTTGAAATATGCACCTTCATTTTCATTATGCCTACCTGAACCTGAACCTCGCCCTTGTTATCCGCCTCGGAAAGCACGGTTCCGTGAGCTTCAAGCGAAGGTATCTCAACGCTTTGTCCCACCTGAACGGATTTCAGAGCGCCGACGGCGGGAGCGTCAAGCTTAGCGCCAAGCCCCTCACGTAGTTCATCAACGCCCTTTTCAAGCCGCTTGCGCATTGCCTGCGCCTCATGCTCCTGAAGGCTTCCCCCGTTTTTCTTGAGCTGCTTCAGCTCGGAAAGCACCGCTTCGGATTCGCGCTTCGCGTTTTCAAGCACGCGCTTTGCATCCTCGCGAGCTCTGCGCATATAGATTTCGCGCTTTTCCTCGATTTCCTTTCGCAGCTTTTCCGCCTCGTCGCGCTGGCGAACGGTCTCCTGCTTAGCCTCCTCGGCGAGCATACGCTCCCGCTCGGCAATCTGCCTGTGGTATTCGGCGTTTGCAATTACATCCTCGAACTTCACGGTTTCATTGCTCAGAAGGCGCTTCGCATCGTCTATAACCGCCTCCGAAAGCCCTAGGCGGCGGCTAATCTCGAACGCGTTGCTCTTTCCCGGAACGCCTATAGAAAGACGATAGGTTGGCGAAAGCGTTTCAACATCGAACTCAACCGATGCGTTCTCAACGCCCTTGGTTGAGAGTGCAAACACCTTAAGCTCGCTGTAATGCGTTGTCGCAAGCGTTCTTGCCTTAATGCTCAATAGCTTTGAGAGTATTGCCTGAGCAAGTGCCGCGCCCTCAGTAGGGTCGGTTCCCGCTCCAAGCTCATCAAACAGAGCGAGGTCAGAATACGTGACGGTGTTCATTATGGAAACAATGTTTGTCATGTGCGACGAGAAGGTCGAAAGGCTCTGCTCTATCGACTGCTCATCGCCGATATCCGCATAAACCTGAGTAAACACGGAAAGCTCCGTACCGATGTCTGCCGGAACGTGAAGCCCCGCCATAGCCATCAGCGTAAACAGCCCTACGGTTTTGAGCGTTACGGTTTTACCGCCGGTATTAGGACCGGTGATTATAAGCGATGTGAAATCCTTGCCCATCCATAACGTAAGCGGAACGACCGTCTTTGGGTCAAGCAAAGGATGCCTTCCGCGCACAATATTGATATAGCCGTTTTCGTTTATCTTAGGGCGAACCGCAAACTGCTCGCGGGCAAGCGCGCCCTTTGCAAAGATGAAATCAAGCTCTGTAAGGATTTCAAGATCCATCTGCATTGTGTTCGCCTCGGGCGCGATAAGCTGCGAAAGCTCATAAAGAATACGCTCAATCTCCTGCTTTTCCTGAACCTGCAGCTCCCGAATCTGATTATTGATTTCAACAACGGCAACCGGCTCAATAAACAGAGTAGCGCCGGTTACGCTCTGGTCATGAACGATTCCGGGAACGCTGGAGCGATATTCCGCCTTGACGGGCAATACATAGCGGTCGTT
>CAZUTB010000490.1:0-1859 GCA_964622905.1 uncultured Oscillospiraceae bacterium
GATCGAGCACCCGGAAAGGGTCCCCGCGGCCCCCGGAGGATTTTCCTCAAAATACAGCCGTCTGGACTTGTTCTCTATAAGCGTTAGGTTGACCCCCAGCATCGACAGGTTATTCATCAGCTCGCAGGAATGCTCCTGCGCAGACGCGGAAGCGCAGACATACTTGATTATTATGTGCAGCTTTTTATCAATTCGGGATATTTCTTCAAGAGTGAAGGGCACGTCAAGCTGCTCTATACAGTTCTGCACAAGCAGCTCCGCATATGGGTCGGGAACGCTTTCGCTTTTGCTCCGCCTTGCAAGCGCAAGCATAGCGCTTGCAATCGCGTCAAAATGCGACTGCGCCATTTCCCTTACATCGAGCTTTTCTTCGTTTTGCGGGAAATCCCTTGAAAGCGCGGCTATGGAAGAGCTCATTTCAGCTGTATCAAGCGATACTTGCTTTCCTCTCATCAGGTATATTGCGCCGCAGGAAGCTGTAACGGCAATCAGCCTTACCCTCAGCTTCAGCAGCTGCTGCTCGTTTGTTATAAGAAACGCCAGTGACGCAACGATTATTGATCCGAGCGACAGAGCGGCATACCTGTAAAGATGCATTACCACCATTCCTATTCCTGTGCCGAGCAGCATCAGCCCTATTGACGCAAGGCGCTGGAGGGTGTTTGGCAGGCGAATTCCGCTGAACAAGCCGCAAATAGTCATGTATATGCAATAGATAGGGCTGTGCCCCCAAAGCGTAAGCATCATTCCGCAGACAAGCCCCATGGTCATTCCGTAGGCGCTTCCTCCGCTGTATGAAACGGTGAGTATCAGGTATATTGACATCACGATTCCGATGTTTATCCCGACTATTTTCAGCCCTGCGCCGCCCAGCACCACGGCTCCGCAAAGAAACGCAAGCGACAATCTGCCGTCAATGCTCAGCTTTTCCTCACTCTCCCATACGGAAAGCGCGCGAATGAACACAGGGGTTATAGCCGCTGCTATCAGCACGGAAAGCAATGCGGGAACTATATCCGCCGGCGGCATGAACACAAAGGTGAAAATAAGATACGGAATGGCTGACGAGGCAAGAAAAGCGTATCTCTGCCTTCCCTTCGCTTCGGAAAGGTACTTATCCATAATTACCAGAATTGCGGAAATAATAAGATTCCAGATATACAGCCGCCTGAGCAAAACTATGGCGATGAAGGCTGCAAAGGCTTGCCCCGTCAGAACGCCGAATACGCTTTTGTTTTTAAGCGTGAGGGCGGCGCAGAAGGCTGCGGAAAACATCGGAGGGATTCCGAAGGGAGATGAAAAAGAAAGCAGAAAGCCGATTAGAGCGAGGATGCAGTCCGAAGTATCCAGCTCATGCATAACAGCCTTTGCGCGCTCAAGCTTGCTTTTCAGCAAGGCCGTCGCCGCTCCCCGCCTGATGTGGCTTTTCCTCTCGGAATTCACGGCATCCACTCTGCTTTCACCTCCGTTTCGCCTTTGTTATTTGTATACTATCACTTGCTTTGCGCGGTATTTGTGCAGGCAAAGTGCAAAAGCTGTCGCATAGCGCGATTCTTTGTTGTTAGCACTCTAATGTTAGTGTTGCTAACATTAACAGAATGCTCATAAATTATATGATATTTGTTCATATTATCTGAGTATTATATGTCTTGTCAGGAGGGAACAGAAGCTCCCCGAAGACAAAGCGCTTAATGGCAAAGCCTCAAGGCGCAGAAAAGATAAAACAAAAACGCTTTCCGAAAGAGATTTCGGCAGGCAGAACGAATTGAAAGGAAGTATGCTTTATGTATGAACCTACTGTTTACCGCAAGAACCATAACCTATATCGCCCCTTCGCTGATTTTGAAGACCTTGATAAG
>CAZUTB010000491.1:0-561 GCA_964622905.1 uncultured Oscillospiraceae bacterium
TGACCGCGCTGCGCAAAAGGGCTAAACTTATCCTAGCGGGTAAACACAAATCATAATAAGGGAGAAAACATATGACTAAGAAAAGGCGCGCGAAAATTACAAAGATAAACGACTCGGTTACGCTTATTGACGATGCGGGCGAGGCGACCTGCTATGTTGTGGAGGGCAGGGACGGCGCAATGCTCATAGACAGTGCGAACGGGCTTGAGAACCTGCGCGAAATCGTGAGCGAAATTACGGATAAGCCGATAACGCTTGTCAACACTCACGGCCATTGCGACCACATTAACGGCAATATCTACTTTGACAGTGCGTATATGCACCCCGATGATTTTGAGCTTTATAACGAGCATTCGCATTTTGATGATATTCAGAAAATTGCGAAAAAGCAGGGGCTGAAATTCTGCCCGATAGAGCCGCTTTCGGTAGGGCAGGTTTTCGATATGGGCGAGCTTCCGCTTGAGGTGGTTTCCATGAGCGGGCACACTAAAGGCTCAATAGGCATACTGGATAGGAAGCACCGCCTGCTCTTTTCGGGCGACGGAGCAAACACGCATATAT
>CAZUTB010000491.1:571-1850 GCA_964622905.1 uncultured Oscillospiraceae bacterium
TGAAAGCCAGCCCATCGAAACTCTTATCAGCGAGCTGAAGAGCCTTATGGAAAAGCACGGGGACGAGTTCGATTACATTCTGACCGGTCACGGCAGCGGGCTTGAGGACAAGCAGGAGGTTATTGACCTGATAACCGCCGCCGAGGATTTCGTAAACGGCAACCGCGAGGGCGATAGTCCCTACGGCGGCTTTATACCCAACTCGAAATTCCACCATTACGGAACTCGGGAGGGCTGCGGAATAGTCTATAACGGGGACAAGTATTGATATGAAGAAGGACAAAAGGCTTCTAGCGGCGGTGGGCGTGAACCTTGCCATCATTATAATGGAAATAATCGCGGCGGTAAGAGTTTTCTCCGAGTCGGGAATAGCAATGCTGAAATTCTACACCGTTGAGAGCAATGTTTTTGCGCTCATCGCCTGCGCGGTGCTGCTTGCGTATCAGCTGAGGGAGCTTTCGGGCAGGGGCAAAACGCCGCTTTTCGCAAAGGAAATGAAGTATTTCGCGGTTTGCTGCCTTATGCTCACCTTCCTTGTGGCGCTTTGCGTGCTGACGCCTATGAGCGAGAGCAAAAACAAGCTCTATGATATGATGGTCGCAAAGGCGATGATTTTTCATCATACCCTTTGCCCTCTGGTTTCGCTGCTTTCCCTCGTCCTGCTCGACAGACCAAAGGAAATGAGCCGCCGCCTGCCGCTTTTCGCGCTTCTGCCGACGGCGCTCTATGCCTTCGTGACGCTCACGCTCAACATCCTGAGGGTTATGGAGGGTCCGTATCCCTTCCTTATGGTATATAAGCAGCCTGCGCTGATGTCGGTCGTCTGGTGCGCTGCAATTCTCCTCGGCGCGTTCGCAATCTGCTATGGAATATACCGTCTGTCAAAGGGAAAGACGGGGACGGCAGTGAAGGCTATGGAAGGACAGTAGAAAGAAAAGCTTATAAAAGCGGGAAGACACGGTTTACGGTAACAGAAACCTCCGCTGTTCTTACATCCCTGCTTGCTCAAAAGTCGTCTATCGCTAGGCGTCAAGCGCAGCCGTCAAACGCGTATTCGCCGACGCTCGCAATGGACGCGGGCAGCGTTATTTCGGCAAGCTTTACGCAGTCCATGAACATCGGTTGCGGCTGCGGTGCTGAATTCAAAATAGCCCTCCGCAAGCGCGCTGATGAATGCGCCTGCCGCAGCCATAACATACCCATGAATAGTTTTACGCAGGGCAGGGCGGGAACACACAGTTTTCCCCTGCGGGTGACGATGGCATATTTTAATGATTTT
>CAZUTB010000492.1:0-1847 GCA_964622905.1 uncultured Oscillospiraceae bacterium
CCCACATACTGATCTTCTCAAATCAGCTTTGTCATTATAGCAAACAAGACAGCGAAATGCAAGCCCTTTCGAGAAGAATTTAATAATTCTCTCTGCGGTGCAACAGTCGGGCGACGATTGTTAACTAAAATCGCATAGTGGAAGATAAACACACTGTGAAAGCTAATCGCAACGGGAAAGTTAATCACACCGCGAAAGTTAAGCGCGCTTAGCGAAGGCTTCATATAAATTGTGAGCTTATAAACCGTAAGCTTCTTCGCGCCTGTCACTGAGCGCACGCTATTGACGCAATGCGGCAGAAGAAGGCGCGGAATGATTCTTTCAGACGGCACGGAGATAGACGAGATATTCATGCAGCTGTTCATGGATAAGGATAAATAAGGATATTGCAAGCAAAATAGGGCAGGAGCATACTCGGGGGTACGTGACTGCCCTATTTTTGCGCGGCTGACACCGCAGATGGGGTATTTTCAGCGGGAAGGAACGTTAGGGAGGGTGGAGAAGCTCTGCTCCAACTCCTCCTCCGTCGGCAACTGGTCGCTCATAGTGCCGTTGTTGTACTTTTCGTAGGCGAGCATATCAAAATAGCCGGTGCCGGTAAGCCCGAAGAGGATAGTTTTTGCTTCGCCGGTTTCGCGGCACTTCACTGCCTCATCAATAGCAACGCGGATTGCGTGGCTGCTTTCGGGAGCGGGAAGGATGCCCTCAACCCTTGCGAAGGTTTCGGCAGCCTCGAATACGGCGGTCTGCTCAACGGCGCGAGCTTCCATAAGCCCGTCATGGTAGAGCTGAGAGAGAATGCTGCTCATTCCGTGATAGCGCAGCCCGCCCGCATGGTTGGCGGAGGGAATGAAATTGCTGCCGAGGGTGTACATCTTGGCGAGCGGGCAAACCATTCCGGTATCGCAGAAGTCATAAGCGAATTTTCCGCGGGTAAAGCTCGGGCAGGAGGCAGGCTCGACGGCGATTATTCTGTAATCCCTTTCGCCGCGCAGCTTTTCGCCCATGAACGGCGATATGAGCCCGCCAAGGTTGCTTCCGCCGCCCGCGCAGCCGATGATAAGGTCGGGAACGATGCCGTATTTATCCATTGCCGTCTTGGTTTCAAGACCGATGATGGTCTGATGCAGAAGCACCTGAGAAAGCACGCTTCCCAGAACGTAGCGGTAGCCCTCGCTGTGAGTCGCGACCTCGACAGCCTCGCTTATGGCGCAGCCGAGGCTTCCGGTAGTCCCGGGATGCGCCGCAAGAATCCTGCGCCCTACCTCGGTGGTTTCGCTGGGCGAGGGAGTGACGGACGCGCCGTAGGTGCGCATAACCTCGCGGCGGAAGGGCTTCTGCTCATAGCTGCATTTTACCATATAAACCTTGCAGTCAAGCCCGAGATAGGCGCAGGCCATGCTAAGCGCAGTGCCCCACTGACCTGCGCCCGTTTCGGTGGTAACGCCCTTCAAGCCCTGCTTCTTGGCGTAATACGCCTGCGCTATCGCCGAGTTGAGCTTGTGGCTTCCGCTCGTGTTGTTGCCCTCGAACTTATAGTAGATTTTCGCGGGCGTTTGCAGCTTCTGCTCAAGGCAGTAGGCGCGAACGAGCGGCGCGGGACGATACATTTTGTAAAACTCGCGAATCTCCGTCGGGATGTCGAAGAAGGGGGTTGTGTCGTCCAGCTCCTGCTTTACAAGCTCGTCGCAGAAAACGGGGCGCAAATCATCAAAGGTCATCGGCTCAAGCGTGCCGGGATTGAGCAGGGGCGCGGGCTTGTTCTTCATGTCCGCGCGAACGTTGTACCACTGCTTCGGAAGCTCATTTTCGCTGAGATAGATTTTGTACGGAATTTCCTGTGCCAT
>CAZUTB010000493.1:0-1844 GCA_964622905.1 uncultured Oscillospiraceae bacterium
AAGGAGAGAACTCCTTCATACTTCCTCCTGAAAATTGGTGTGATTTGGATATGGGGTGTTAAGCGTAAAGCTGCAAATGTTTCTTCCACTATATTTATATCATTTAGTCTAGATTTTGGAGGTGTAAGAATGTACTGGGACTGGACATATTTGCTGATGCTGCCCGGGCTTATTCTGGGGCTTATATCGCAGGCGAGGGTTAAGAGCGCATATGCGAAATACTCAAAGGTGCGGGCGCGCTCGGGAATAACCGCCGCAGATGCCGCGCGCGAGCTGCTTGAAAAGGGCGCTCCCGGCGTTGTGGTCAAGCGCGTTTCGGGCGAGCTGACGGACCATTTCGACCCGCGCGATGATACTCTTGCTCTCTCCGAGGGCGTTTTCGACTCAACCTCTGTTGCGGCAATAGGCATTGCGGCGCATGAGGCGGGTCACGCTATGCAGAAAAACGACGATTACGCGCCTATGAAGCTGAGGACGGCTATTGCGCCCGTCGTTTCGATAGGCTCTAATCTTTCATGGCCGATATTCTTTGTCGGCATCATACTTTCGTTTCAGCCGCTTATCTTTGCGGGAATACTGATTTTCTCTCTCGCGGTGGTGTTTTCCCTTATCACCCTTCCCGTTGAGTTTGACGCTTCAAGGCGGGCTATGCGCGTGCTTGAAAGCGGCGGCTACCTTGACGCGGAGGAGCTGAAGGGCGCAAAGGCGGTGCTTACCGCCGCGGCGCTCACCTACCTTGCAAGCTTTGTTTCAATGGTTTTGCAGCTTCTGCGCTTGCTCTTGATTGCGGGAAACAGCCGCAGGAGGGACTAAATGAAAATTTCGACTAAAGGGCGCTACGCCCTCCGCACAATGCTTGAGCTTGCGCTTGCCGAGGACGGGCTTACCTCCGTTAAGGCAATCGCCGCCTCGCAGGACATAAGCGAAAAATACCTTGAGCAGATTATGGGCAAGCTTGCCAAGGCAGGGCTTGTCGTTTCCGTAAGGGGAGCGCAGGGCGGCTATCGCCTTGCAAAAGCGCCCTCCGAATACACCGCGGCGGAGATTCTCAGCGCAATCGAGGGCGACCTTGCGCCAGTTTCCTGCATGGAAAACAGCCCGAATATGTGCCCGAGGAGCGGCTTCTGCGTTACGCTTACGGTTTATCAGCGCCTTTACGAGGCGGAAATGAAGACCCTTAACTCGATAACCCTTGAGGAGCTTCGCTTGCAGGCGAAAGCCGGAAGCAAATAAGTCAAGAGAAAAGAGGCGCACCTATGAAAAAGCTCGCGGCATTCCTAATTTCCCTATTGATTCTTTCAATCGCTCTTCCCTGCCTTGCAGGAAGCGACACGATGAAGTGGAGCTTTGACGAGGACTGCGAGAGCTTCTCCGTTGAAGGCTCCTGGGAGTATCCCGCAGGCTTTTCCATGGATAATCTTTCCTATGATGCGGAGCTTCATGCTTTGAGGCTTTCGCCGCTTTCCTTTGACCCGACTAAGGGCTGGTCTGAGATAAAGCTCAATGTTCCCGTGAATGTGAGCCTTACCCCGTACAGGCTTTTCAAGGTGACGGTGATAGCCGAAAGCGCCGCGTACAAGGCGGGCGGCGGAGCGTTCAAGGTTCAGCCCATCGCGATTCTTTCGGGCGGCGGCTATCAGGCGCTCACGAATTCCGAGCCTAAAAGCGTTTCGGAAAAGGACGGCTACACCCGTCTTCAATATGAAATGGAGTTTTCGAGCGAGCTTTTCGCCGAGAGCATAACGATTGGGATTGCGGGAATAAACACGGCATACGCGGGCGAGCTTTTCGTTGACGATATCGGGTTCTATACTGCCGAAGAAGGGGTGTATACAGGAGTGAAC
>CAZUTB010000494.1:0-1840 GCA_964622905.1 uncultured Oscillospiraceae bacterium
GCCGCCGCAACGGTCAGAGCCGCAAGGACAAGGGCAATGGTCTTAATGGTTCGCATTCTTCAAAAATCTCCTTTGTAATTCGCGCATGGGCCATAGCCACGCACGGATAAACTGTTTTTCTATTTTATCGCCCAAAGCCGCCTATGTCAACGCAAAAGCGGCCTTATGCTTACATTTGCCTTACAAATATATAAAAATGATGGAAAATCATTTTACGATAGGTTATAATAGCATCAATAGGAGAGTGCAAAATATGCGGTATATACCAAACATACTTTCAACCATAAGGCTGCTGCTCGTAGGCGTGTTCATATTGCTGTTCAGCAAGGCAAAATACCTTGCCTGCCTTATAGTGTTCATAACGGCTTTTTCGACCGATCTGCTGGACGGTTATCTTGCGCGCAGGAACAACTGGATAAGCGACCTTGGCAAGGTGCTTGATCCGCTTGCCGATAAATTGATGGTCATAGCGGCGTTTTCGTGCTTTTATTCCGTAGGCTGGCTGCCGCTTTACATGCTGCTTGCCGTGCTTATAAAAGAAGGCATAATGATAATAGGCGGCCTGCTTTTGTTCAGAAAAGAAGTTGTAGTGTATGCCGATTGGTACGGTAAGTTCGCCGCAGGCTTCTTCAACGCCGGCGTTGCGCTTACTCTTGCCAAAAACTTCTGGCCTTGGATAGGCGCATTGAACCTTATAGTAATAGGCATAGCGATAGTGCTTGCCATTATAGCGCTTTTCCACTACGCAAAGGTGCAGGTGTTCAATAGAGATAAAAAGGAATCGTGATGCATCGCATATTTATCGGGCTGCCATACGCAGCCTGTTTGAGAGTGTCGAAAAAGTGGCTATTCGCCACTTTTTCGAGTTTTCACAGGTTTTGCCTCTCGCTCACGCTCCCGGGCGGCAAAAGTCGCAAGGTACGAAAACCTCTGGGTTTTCATCCGTTCTGACGTGCATGCCGTCAGAGCCGGAATCTGCTTAAGGGGCAGCCGCCCCTTAACAACCCCAGGGGTTTTCGACAGGATGAGCGGACGGCGAAGCAGCGTCCGCTTTTGTGTTGAATAAGCCCGCATTTTGGTTTATTATATTAGTATGTATACTGATTATGAGATTAAAAACGGAACGCTTACGGTACGCGGCATAGACCGTATCGATATAGAAAGGAGCTGCGCCTGCGGGCAGAGCTTCAGATGGAAAAAGGACGGGGATGGCTTTGTCGCGCCCGCGCTCGGTCGGGTTGTGCGCGTATGCCAAAATGACTGCGACATATCCATATATCCCTGCAAAAAAGGAGAGGAGAAGGATTGGCTCGCCTACTTTGACCTTGACAGGGACTATGCCGCGATAGAAAAGCGGCTCAGCGTTGATGAACAGCTTAGCATGTGCATAGGCAGCGCCAGCGGCATTCGCGTGTTCGCTCAGGAGCCGTTTGAAACGCTGATTACTTTTATAATCTCCGCCAATAATAACATAGGCAGAATAGCCGGAATAGTTGAAAGACTGTGCGCGCTTTGCGGCGAAAAGGCGGAGCTTGACGGCAAGGAATACTATTTATTCCCAAAGCCGGAAAGCATAGCGGCGCTTGAAGAAAGCGAGCTTGTCAGGATAGGCTCCGGCTACAGGGCGCCTTATATTAAAAAAAGCGCCGCGATAATAGCGGGAGGCTATCAGCTTGAAAAATTAAGGGATATGCCTCTTGATATCGCGAGAAAAGAGCTTTTGAAGTTCCCGGGCGTGGGGCCAAAGGTGGCTGACTGCGTGCTGCTGTTTGGTCTTGGGCATACGGACGCGTTTCCTGTTGACGTATGGATAGGCAGGGCGATGAGCGAGATATACTTT
>CAZUTB010000495.1:0-1835 GCA_964622905.1 uncultured Oscillospiraceae bacterium
CTTATCCTTTGCAAAAACCTTCTCGATAAGGTATTCCTCGCGCAGCTCCTCGGTGGTGTAATTCATAGCGTCCACAGGGCCGGACGCATACCTGATATCAAGCTCCATAATATACCTCCTTGTCATACTCGGGATAAACGGCTTAATCCCTTTATGGACAGAGTATAGCATATCAAAAACGCAATTTCTTTGCTTTTACGGACTAATTGTTTGCGTTTTATGCTGAGTGATGGTATTATCATTGAGGGGGTGATGGAATGCTCATATATGCCTCGTGCCATGAGGCGGATGCCGAATGCGAAAGCGGAAAACGCTTCGCGGTTGCGTATCTCAGCCGAGATGAGAAGCCGCGCGGCCTGCATATGCACAATACTTTGGAAATCTTCATCTGCCTTTCGGGCGGCAGGAGTATGTATATAGGGGACAGGCAGTATGAAATGCGCGCGGGCGATGTGTTTTTGATTAACCCGTTTGAGGCGCATCAGCCTATTCAGGAGGAGGGGGAAAGCTTTGAGCGGTATATAGTATGCCTGCATCCGGACTATCTTATGTCGCTCTGCACAAAGAAAACAGACCTTAGCGCCTCGTTCTACCTGCGTCCCGACAGCTTTGAGCATAGGCGAAGCCTCTCGCGGCAAACGCTTTTGAGGGTGCAGGGACTGCTGCACGCAATGGCGGGCGAGGATAGCTTCGGTGCAGATGTAATGGAAAACGCACTTATGACAGAGCTTATTGTCACTCTTATAAGGCTCTATCGTGAAACTCCGCAAAGAATAGCCGCAAACGCACCTCAAAGCGGCGAAATGATTTCAAAGGTGCTTGCGTATGTGAATCAGGGAATCACCGGCGAGCTGTCCCTTGAAAGCGTCGCGGAGGCATTCTTTATTTCAAAGGGCTACCTGAGCAGGACGTTCCACGAGGAAACGGGGACAACGCTGCAAAAGTATATAGTAACCAGAAGAATTTCTCTGGCAAAGCGCTTTCTTTGCGAGGGAGTCAACGTTCGCGATACCTGCGAAAAATGCGGCTTTGGCGATTACTCGCATTTTATAAGAACCTTTTCAAACCAAGTCGGAATAAGCCCGAAGCAGTATGCGGTGACGCATTTGCTCCGCTCCGCGCAGGAATAGGCATATTCCCCGCATTAATGGATGATACTGTGTCGGGAGGTAATTATATGCTTCCGGCACTTTTTATTCTGCTTGTAATCCTGAGCCTTCCGCTGACAATAAGGTTTGACGGCTTTTTCGCGCTGAAAAGCCCGCTTTGCGCGCCCTTCCGCGTTATCGTTTCGGTATTTTCATTGAGAGTAGCCGAGCTGTGGGCGGACGCATTTCGGCTTATTGCAGAGAAGCCTCAAAAAAAGCCAAAGAAGAAAAAGCCGATGCTTTCGGGGCTGAAAAAGGCTTATCGCCTGAGCGGTCTGCGGCTTATGACGGATATTGATATTTCCGTAACCTCGATAAGACCCGATATAGCCGCATATCTTTCCGCTGCCTCGGCGTTTATTCCGTGCGGAATTACGGTGAGCCTTGTCGTACGCGAGCTGCTTCCTGCGGGAGTATACGTCAGTAGTATGTTTTCCTTCACTTTGGGCAGACTTTTTGTTGCATGGGTCTGCTTAATGCTTGGCAGGCTCGGAAGGAGGCGGGTTTGTGGAGGATAAAATTGGCTCTATAATGCAGGTAACCATGGAAAACATACGCGATATGGTCGATGTGAATACCGTTATAGGCGACCCTGTAACGGCAATGGACGGAACGACGATAATACCCGTTAGCAAGGTAACCTTCGGGTATCTTGCGGGAGGCGGCGAATACTCGCTCTGCGGGCAG
>CAZUTB010000496.1:0-1832 GCA_964622905.1 uncultured Oscillospiraceae bacterium
CGGCTTGACGGAGCTGTGGTGGTTAAGCCTTACCAACACGCAGGTCAGCGATGTATCGCCGCTTGCGGGGCTTACCAATTTGCGGCAGTTGCAGTTGTCGGGTTGCCCCATCAGTGACTACACTTCGCTTGCCGCTATCTATCCCAACCTTGAAGAAAAGGATTTCTCCATTGTGTCCTCGTTGCGCGAGCTTGGGTTTGCCATACCCGAAAACGCGCCGCAGATAGAGGCCTACAAAGCAGAGAATATGTACGTCTCGATTAACCGCCAAGAGTGGGGTGAGCCGGAAAACAGGGACAATATAAACGCCGTACTGCTGTGCAAAAATCCCGGCACAGAACATGAAATCATGGTCGTCTATAACCCCGATCAAAAGACCTTCTTTGTTTTCAGCGAACAGGGCGATTTCCGCTATACCTTTGACCCCAAGAGTGATGAAATGAATGTAGAATACGGCGAGTGGGATGCGTTGGGTGCGTTTATCGAGAAAGCGTATGCCGAAGTTGACCCCTATCTACAACTGACGCCCATAAAGGATTTTAACCGCGTTATGAGCGACACCTTCGGGGTTTCGGCTGACACGCTTTACGCCCTGCCGCGGGAATCCGAAGCGCCGCCTGAACAGTCTGCCGCGTCGGAAAACTCCCTTATCGGTTTGGGCTTCGGCTTCGATGATGCGGGTACCTGCGGCGTGTATGAGCAGCATGAGCCGCACTATATGTCGGTCGCCATCCACAGGCCCGAATGGGGTGAGTGGAACGGCGGCTGGAACATCGAATACATGGATGTTGTGAACGGTTACAGCCTGCGGATCACCTATCACGCGGACGAGGGCAAGTATCACATATCGGTGGATAAAGACGGTGGCGCGTCCTATGACTACTACCCCGCCACAGGTAAACACGACGGGCACCCCGAGAACGTCCCACAGGTGTTCAACGCTGTTTTCGGCACGCAGGGCGACGACTTTTACGGCAAGCCGTTGGCATACTTCGAGCAGTTGATTCAGGAGCGTTTCGGCATGAGCGTCGATGAGCTTTACGCGCTGTCGAAACAATAAAGATTGCTCGCTAACGAACACCATGCTCGTTAACGAAAACCCTGCTCGTTAACGATACCCATACAACCAGCAAAAATGGTGCATTGTATCAATATATAGTTGATAACACAATTCATAATTTTCGCTAATGAATGGGGTGTACCTACGCTAACGATTTATACTTGCGCTTGCGATTACGACATCTGCGCTTTCGATTGTTGGCCAAGGGTTTCATCGTATCAAAATTATCATCATTAGCCATTTACCGAAAAGCCCTAGAAATGGGGCTTTTTTCTTGCTTTTAGCGTACATTCTCGCGTGTTTCTGTCCAACAAACTGAATAAATCACCTTTGTTTTGCCCATTATTCCAGTAATTTTGAATACGATTGCACACGAAATTGCACACGAAACATGTATATCACTTGTCTTTATGCACGATGGAATTGAAGAACTCGTCCACCCGTGCGTCTACCGCTAGGCGTTCGTCCGAGAACGTGTGCTGGTACACGCGGTTCAGCGTGCTGCGCGTCTTCCAACCGCCGCGCTCCATTGCGTACAGGTCAGGGATGTGCAGCTTGACCATGACAGACGCATTGAGGTGCCGCAGATCGTGAAAGCGCAGATGTGGCAGCCCCGCGCTGTGCGTAACGCGTACAAAGCGCGAGTACAGCGCCCTGTCCGAGCGCGGCTCTATGTATCCATGTCCCTGTATCCACGCGGGCGTAAGCTCTACCAGACGCATGATGTAGTCCGGCAGCTCCAGCTTACGCGTCCGCTCATACGCTTTTGTTG
>CAZUTB010000497.1:0-1827 GCA_964622905.1 uncultured Oscillospiraceae bacterium
AAACAGTTTACGTTTGGCAAAAGTATAAAGAAATGACCGGCGTTGACGTAAAATGGACGAACGTAACAAAGGAAACCCGTACGGAAGCTTACCATATCGCTTTAACAAACCGCCAACAGCTTGATCTTATTCTGCGTTGCAAGGTATCGGCTACACAACTGCTGCGGTACGGCAAAAGCGGATTGATACTGGATCTTGCAAAGGACGGCATGCTGCAAAAATACGCGCCAAATTGTTGGGCATATCTGCATTCGCACCCGGATACGCTGGCTTCTACGATGAACCCGGACGGCACAATTTATGCGCTGCCGCAGGTCAACGCAGGCCCGGAGCTTCGCGTAGGGGTCAAGCTTTTTGTAAACAAGCTATGGTTGGAACGGGTAAATATGGAACTGCCAACCACCACAGAGGATCTGCGTACACTGCTGACCGCTTTTAAGGAGCAAGACGCAAACGGCAACGGCGATCCTGACGATGAAATACCGCTTTGCAGTGTAGATTGGTCAAGCACGCAGCTCGCCCTTTATGGCGCGTTTGGCCTTGCAAACCGTGGATTCCACAATACAACGGTGGACTGCGACCCGGTAACCGGCGGCACAAGGCTGATCGAGGGCTGCGAGGAATACAGGGCATATCTTACCTACCTGCGCGATCTTTACGCCAACGGGCTGATCGATGACCAGATGTTTACGATCACCACCGATGAATGGCTTGCCCATATAGATAACGACAGGGTTGGCATGTTTGCCATGACGAATCTTGCGTGGATACCTGCTGACAAGCTGGATCAATGGGTCGCCGTTGACGAAGCGCTGACAGGCCCTGCGGGAGATAAGCTGTGGAGCGCCATACGTGCAAACTTCCATTCCACGGGTGCCGCCGTGATTCCTGCAACCTGCAGCGATCCGGCACTGGTGCTACAATGGCTGGATTACTTTTGGACTGACGAAGGAACGCTGTTCTATCATATGGGCGTGGAGGGAGAAACCTATACCAAGCATGCAGACGGCAGCTATGACTATTTGCCTAAAATCTACGATGAGATGAACGCCGCCAATTTATCCTTTGACGATGCGATAAGAGCGTATTCCCCATATCCCGGCGGAAGCAATCCAACGGTGGAGATCGCGCCGTACTTCATGGGCGGCGAAATGGCGGAGGTTCCGGCAGAGGCGGCAAAGGCATTGATGGCATACGGCCCGGAGGAATACTGGCCCAGCTTTACCTTTACGCAGGAGGAGAACGACACGCTCGACGGGATCAAGAGCGATATGAGCAAGTATTGCAACAGCATGCGTATCGATTTTATTACCGGCACAAGGTCTCTTGACGAGTGGGATGCTTATAAAACCGAGCTTAACCGTATGGGAGCGGATCAAATGCTGCATGTTTATCAAGCGGCTGTTGACAGATATCACGCGCTCATTACAGTGCTGAATGATAACAGCTAACGAAAGTTGCTTGATGCATGAACAGGTGTGAGAATATGAAGAAAAAAGCAGAGTCATTATTCAAAGCATTAAAATCAGGTTTTGTACGTTCTGTGTTCACCCGGGTATTGGCTATATTTATTACCGTTAGCATCATCATTGCCGTTGTTGCGTTTATTTCTTTTACGGCGGAAATTAGAAGATCCATTTTGAACGACAGGCAAAAGCAGCTTGCGATCGTGGAAGAAACGATTTCCGATAGGATGAATGCAATCACAAGCATTGCCTATAACATTAGCACCGATCCTTTGTTTTATCTGGAACCTGTGGAAACCGATTTAAAAACGGGGCGGGAGATATCCGCTGTTCTAAAACGGTATCTTGTTGGGAGTAGTTT
>CAZUTB010000498.1:0-1824 GCA_964622905.1 uncultured Oscillospiraceae bacterium
CGCGGACCGTATTCGGATACATGGGAGAGCCTTCAGAGCATCGGAACGGCGAACTGGTACAAAAACGCCAAGTTCGGAATCTTCATTCATTGGGGACCCTACTCCGCCGCCGCGTATGGCAACGAGTGGTACAGCCGCAATATGTACGTCAAGGACAGCCCCGAGTACAAGCACCATATTGCGACCTACGGACCGCAGAAGGATTTCGGCTATAAGGACTTCATACCGATGCTCACCGCCGAAAGGTTCGATGCGGACGAGTGGGCGGAGCTGTTCAGCGAGGCGGGCGCAAGGTATATTGTTCCCGTTGCGGAGCATCACGACGGCTTCCAGATGTACCGAAGCGAGATTTCGCACTGGAACGCCTATGAAATGGGACCCAAGCGCGATACCCTGGGCGAGCTGAAAGCGGCGTTTGAAAAGCGCGGGCTTACCCTCGGCGCGTCCAGCCACAGAATCGAGCATTGGTGGTTCATGGGCGACGGGCGCGATTTTGACTCCGATGTAAAAGAGCCGATGAAGCGCGGCGATTTCTACTGGCCTGCGCACAAAGCGCCCAAAGACCATTTTGACAGCTATTATGAGGACGGTCCGGACGATGAGTACATGACGGACTGGCTTCTGCGCACCTGCGAGATTGTTGACCGCTATCATCCCTCGCTTGTGTACTTTGACTGGTGGATTCACCACATCAACGCGAGAAAGTACTTGCGAAAGTTCGCGGCGTATTACTATAATCGCGCTGCGGAGTGGGGAATAGAGCCTGCTATAAACTATAAGCACGACGCCTTCGCGTTCGGAAGCGCTGTTCCGACCGTTGAGCGCGGGCAGTTTGACGAGGTTAAGCCGTATCTCTGGCAGACGGATACCTGCTGCTGCATCAATTCATGGTGCTATACGGAGAACAACGTCTATAAGGACAGCTCCGATATCGTCAAGGATTTGGTTGACATCAACGCTAAGAACGGCTGTATGCTCCTTAACGTAGGACCTAAGGCGGACGGAACCATCTGCGAAAACGACGCGCGCATCCTGCGCGAAATCGGCGCGTGGATGAAGGTCAACGGCGAAAGCATCTGGAACAGCAAGGTCTGGCGCGTCAGCTGCGAAGGCCCTACCATCGTTAAGCAGGGGCAGTTTACGGACGCGGAGAAGAAGCTTTTCACCTCCGCAGACATCCGCTATGTCACGGGCAATGGCGCTATTTACGCAACCGTTCTCAAAGCGCCCGAAAACGGAACTGCGCGCCTTGTTTCGCTTAAGGCTTCCACGGATAAGAGCAAGCCGGATTTCTCCGGCGAGATAGAGTCCGTCGAGCTTCTCGGCTATTCGGGCAGGCTGTCGTGGAAGCAGGATATGGAAGCGCTCACCGTCGAAACCGAGCCGCAGCTAACGGATATGCCGCTTGTTTATAAGGTGACTGTAAAGTAATCGTGCGGGTGGTTTCCCAAAAAACAAAGCAAAAACTTGCGTTGGCGCGCGCTCTGTGTTATTCTCTCCTAAACCGATGAGGGAGAGCAAGTACACGCTGCCTTATCCGTTAAAGAGAGCCGTCGGCGGTGGAAAGACGGTACGGAACGGCGTGTGGAATGGGCTTCCGAGGGCGAGCCGAAGCAAAGTAGGCAGGTCGGGTTTGCGCGCCGTTATCATGCGCAGGCGTATATACAGTACGCGTAAAAAGTGGACGCGAAAGCGTCAAGCTGGGTGGCACCGCAGGAGTGTATTCAAGCTCTTGTCCCCGCATTCTAAAGGATGGGGACAGGAGCTTTTTCTGTACCCCGAATCTGAAAGGAGCGATTCCACATGGCACAGGAAATTCCGTAC
>CAZUTB010000499.1:0-1822 GCA_964622905.1 uncultured Oscillospiraceae bacterium
GCCTTTAGGCTTAACAAGAAAATGATGAAAAATCGGCTGCCGTCTTCTATCGAAGACGTGAGCCGAAAGCGTAGCGTTAGCGGAGCTTTTAGTCAACCGTGTAAGGCAGAAGCGCGATGGCACGTGCGCGCTTGATGGCCTCGGACAGCTGACGCTGATGCTTAGCGCAGTTGCCGCTCATACGGCGGGGAACAATCTTTCCGCGCTCATTGGTAAAGCGGCGAATACGATTGACATCCTTATAATCAATAAAAGCAATCTTATCTACGCAGAACGCGCATACCTTGCGGCGCGGCTTGCGTCCGCGCGGACGGGCGGACCTGCGTTCTCCACGATCCTCAGACATTTGGTTTACCTCCTTGTCGTATCAAGGCAAAGCCTTGTGTTAAGCTGTACGCCCGCAAAGCGGTGCGTATTTTTGAGAAGAAAAGCTGTCAGAACGGCAGCTCGTCATCATCCATCGGCGTGAAGCCTCCGGAGATGGGCGCTGAAGCCGTCTGTGCCGCTGCACGCTGCGGAGCAGGCTGAGAATAATCCCCGCCCTGCTGATTGGCAGGAGTAAGGAATTCCACATCGTCCGCAATTACGTCAACGGATGTGCGCTTGGTTCCGTCCTGCGCGTCATACTGACGAATCTGGACCTGACCGACAATGCCGACCTTGCGTCCCTTCGCCAGATACTTAGCGCAGTTTTCACCCGCTTGCCTCCAAACGGTGACGTTGAAAAAGTCCACTTCCGGCTGAGCCTTGTCCGCGCTCTGGCTTGAGCGGCGGCGATTTACCGCAATTCCGAAGGAGCACACGGAAATACCCGACTGGGTAGTGCGCAGCTCGGGGTCACGGGTCAGATTGCCAATCAGAAAGACTTTATTCATTCAAAATCACCTCGGATTATTCTGCGTCGGTGTTATCGGTCGCAGGAGCGGCTTCGGGAGCGGTCTCGGCAGGAGCAGCCTCGGCAGCGGGCGCGGGCTCAGCGACAGGCGCGGGAGCAACGCGGACGGGCTTCGGCTTCACTTTGCTGTGCTTTTCTTCCAGCTTGACGACGAGGTAGCGGATAACGCTGTCCGAAATAGACAGGTTGCGCTCCAGCTCACGGGGCAGCGAGGACTCGCTGCTGAACGTCATCAGGATGTAGTAGCCTTCGGTTTTATAGTCGATGGCAAAAGCAAGATGACGACGTCCGCCGCCCCAATCCTCTACCTTTTCGACTATGCCACCGTTGTCAGTCACCAGCTGCGAGAACTTTTCGACAAGCTCCTTGCGGGCTGCCTCCTCAACGCTGGTATCAATGATGTACATGGCTTCGTAACGGTTCATACCATTCACCTCCTCTTGGACTTATGGCCCCGTGCGTTTTTGCGCGGAGCAAGGATGTGCCGAATACAGATTATATCATCACACGAAATAAAAAGCAAGCGATAAAATAGAACCAAAAATCGAAGCGGAAATATTCCGTCAATCGCACCTGACCGCGATGAGCGGAATTTCCATTTCCTCTTTTGTAAGCCCCGCGTGAATGCCAAGCGTGCGGGAAACATCCCCGGGAGCGTTGAAAATAGCGCTGTCGCCAACGGCAATCGCGACATAATCGCCTATCATATCCACGAAATGCGGGTTAGGCTCGCTTCTGCCGAAAAGCTTGCTCTCCACTATTTCCGCGCGGGTTTTCAGCATGAACGAGTCCCCGAAAGCCTCCGCGAAATCCTTCTCAAACGCCGCTTCCTCGCCCGCCTTTACAAAAAAGCTCACCGCGCGCGGCTCAAGCCCCGGCTTTGACGAAAGATGCGAAAGCACGGCGGGATAATTATTGATGTCAATG
>CAZUTB010000500.1:0-1820 GCA_964622905.1 uncultured Oscillospiraceae bacterium
TGCAAAGGAGGTCAATCTCCTTGTTTTTCAGTTTTTCCAGAAGCTCTGTCCATTCGCCGTAAACATACTCATAACGCCAGCCTGTATATTCGGCAATCCTTGAAAGATACTCGGCGGCGTAGCCGGAATATGAACCGTCAGACATTTCATTGACGAAGCCCTGATAGTCCATATAGCCTACGCGAATTGTCTTCCTGTCCTCCGAAAGCGCGGCGCAATTAAGCGGCAGCGCCGCCGCCAGCAATAAGGCAAGCGCAAGCAAAGCACAGAGCCTTTTTGAAAAAGAACGCACACCAATAATCTCCTCGCCGAAAAGATTTTCGCAGGTTTGCTTTAGTTATTCCGCTACAAGCTCCTCAAGCCGCGCCTTCATCTGCATAAGCTTGCCAAACTCGCCGTCAAGTCCGGAATTCTCGCCTCTTCTCAGCGGCTCGACAATCTTGACCGTCTGGTCGAACAAAGGAGTAAGCCCGACGTTGGCAAGCACGCCCTTTAAGGTATGCGCCGCGTCAAACGCAAGCTTAGTATCGCCCGTTGCAAGCGCTTTGCCCAAGGTATCAAAATACGGGTCGGCAATAACATCGGCAATGCACTCAAGGTAGAATTCCTCATCATCACCCATGCGTTCCATTGCACCCTCGATGTCACAGCCAAAGGCGCGCAGCTCCTCCAGTTGCTTGCTCATTCAGCGTCCTCCCTCACCGCGTCAGCGGCTCTTGTATAAAGCGCCCGCATTTCATAAAGCGTTTTAGCGCACTCACCCTTATCGGCGTTTCGCCGCAATAGCTCAACCAGCATACATAGCTTATCGTAAAACAGCTTTACGCTCATATTGCCCGCCGCGCCCTTTATAGCGTGAGCGGTTTTGAACGCTTCGGCAATATCGCCCGCCTCAATCTGCTTCTCAAGCTCGTCCAGCGTATAGCTTGCAAAGAATTTTTTGAGAAATTTTTCATATACCTGCGGCATACCGGAGAACCTGTTTACGCCATCATCGTAATCAATACCGGCAGAAATAAGCTTTTCCCTGTTCATAAGCCCACATTAGCCTCCGCAGCGCTTAACCGTTATAACGGAAAGCGTTTTCCTCTGAAAGTTTGAGATAGGTTTCCGATAATCACCGGCATGACAAGCGAGCTGCTTCGCAGGGCTTGCGGCGTTTGACTGTCATCAGTCATCAACAGGCGCAAAAAAGCGCTCCGTTCGCAGCACCTTGGGGAAATGAGATAAATTAGTGATAGCCTTTACGGATTGTCTTCTCAAGCACATGAATTGAAGGCAACACACCGGCAGCCCCGTAACGATTCTATTTTAACATTGTTATCAGAATAATGCAAGAGCGGAATAGCCAATTTGTTCCCAAATCGCAGCCCGAATATTCAAATACGGTTATGCCTTTCGCGAAACGGCATTGCTTGCGCTCCTGTTATGCCCGCATTCTTTCGCAAAGCTGATGCAAGCTTTCATATTATGATATAAATATAAGCAGTTCATCTTCACGGCAGGCATTGTTGCGAACAGATATTTATAGTATATGCCTGCGCTGCGAGGAAAGCGCGCACCGATATTTCTTTCTTGCAAGCGCTTGTTCTATGCTGTATACTGTTATTAAACGACAGAATTGAGGAAAATAAAATGATAACAGACAGCTTTGACGATAAAACTCCCGCTAAAATCAGCCCGATGATTAAGGAGAACCGTCCCAAGGCAGACGCTCTGATAGTCACATTCTCGCACGTTATAAGGGACAATGCTATAAAGAGCTTTGACTGCGAAAGGATAGCCTACCTGTACAGCGCTACGGGCGCGGAGCCGCTCTA
>CAZUTB010000501.1:0-1814 GCA_964622905.1 uncultured Oscillospiraceae bacterium
CGTCCGGCACGGGATTTGAAAGAGGCCGCCCGTAAAATCGCCGCAGGCAATTTGCTGCCTTCGGCGATTCATGTACTATTTACCTCTTTACCCCGAAGTGCAGCCCCATCGCTCTTGCGAGCTGAACCATCTGGTGGTCGGGCGGGACCAGCTTCGGCACTCCCGCGATGTCCTGGAGGGCGTTATGCGTAATGGTGTTTCCGGAGATTGCGACCGATACTCCGTAAACTCCGTCGCGGATAAGCTCCGCCGCGTGAACGCCGAACTGCGTTGCAAGCACTCTGTCGTAGGCGGAGGGAGTTCCGCCGCGCTGCAAATGCCCCGGGATTACCGTGCGCGCCTCAACTCCAACCTTCTGCTGGAGGTCGTTTGCAAGGCGGGCGCTTATCGTGGTGAAGCCCTCCTGCTGGCGCAGAGCGTCGCGGTCCTTGCGCTTCATCTTCGCCTCGTCCTTGCTCATGGCGCCCTCGGCTACGGCGATTATTGAAAACGCCTTGTTTTCCTTCGCCCTGTCCTCAACTATGGAAAGCACTCTGTCAACATCGTAGGGAATCTCGGGCAGGAGTATTACGTCCGCTCCGCCTGCAAGCCCCGCGTAAAGCGTGAGCCAGCCCGCCTTATTGCCCATAAGCTCTATAACCATGCAGCGCCCGTGGCTGCACGCGGTGGTATGTATCCTGTCTATAACGTCCGTTGCGATGTCAACCGCCGTATGGAAGCCGAAGGTGAAATCCGTACCGAAAAGGTCGTTGTCAATGGTCTTCGGAAGACCTATTACATTAAGCCCTTCCTCGGCAAGCATATTCGAGGTTTTATGCGTTCCGTTGCCGCCGAGAGTTATAAGGCAGTCAAGCTTCATTGCCTTGTAATTCTTCTTCATCGCGCTTACCTTGTCAACGTTGTCCTCGCCGATGACGCGCATATTGCGGAAGGGCTGGCGGCTCGTTCCGAGTATAGTTCCGCCAAGGGTCAGTATTCCGCTGAAATCGCTCTGCTTCATCTCGCGCCATTCGCCGTCGATAAGCCCGCCGTAGCCGTCCTTGATTCCCACAATCTCCGCGTCAAACATCTGATACGCAGCCTTTGCAACGCCTCTTATCGCGGCGTTAAGCCCGGGGCAGTCGCCTCCGCTTGTAAGGATTCCGATTCGTCTTTTCATGTGCTTTCCTCCTTGGCGTTAACATACGCGGCTTTACACCAATCATACTTTAGGCTATTATACCACTTATGGCGCTCTGCGGAAAGCGGGAATTATTAGCCATATTAAGGAAACATATTATGAGTGCTATATCCGATATAGTTATTAAAAGGCTTGATGAAAACGGCTTTGAGTATCGGCTTCTTAGCCATAAGCCGTTTAAAACAATGGAGGAATGCCGCCTTATTGACGGTATTGACACGGAAAACACAATGCTTTTCAAGAATGTTTTTCTCTGCAACAGGCAGAAGACCTCCTTCTATCTTCTGCTCCTTCGCGCGGATAAACGCTTCTGCACCTCGCAGGCGAGCAAGGCGCTCTCCTCAAGCCGCCTTTCCTTCGGGAGCGAGGATGAGCTTATGCGTATGCTTCGTACCGCTCCCGGGTCGGTAAGCCCCGCAGGGCTTTTGTTTGATGCTTCCTGCGCCGTCAGGCTTGCCGTTGACGAGGATATTCTGAAAAAGCCTTATCTCGCCTTCCATCCCTGCGACTGCTCAAGGACGATTATAATGAAGAGCGAGGATTTCTTCGCACGTTTTCTTCCGCTCACGCGCCATTCGCCCGTCTTTCTTTCTCTGCCCGAGATTGCCGAAAGTGCAACCGTTTGATATAATTA
>CAZUTB010000502.1:0-1790 GCA_964622905.1 uncultured Oscillospiraceae bacterium
GGTTAAGCGTTCTGCACAGGCGGGTGATAGACGAGCTTTGCCGAGCCTTTATCGCTGATAACCTTAGCGGGAACGCCCGCGATTGTCTTATCCTTTTCGGTAAAGGATTTGTTTACAACCGCGTTTGCGCCAATCGCAATTCCGTCCGCTATCGTAATATCGCCGAGAGCTTTGCCCCGGGGCCTATATAGATAAAATTGCCAAGCTTGGGCGCTTTATCGTCAAAGCCTGCCTCCGTGCCGATATTGACCCCAACGTGCATACGGCAGTAATCGCCTATCCTCGCGTGCTTATTGATGATTATTGTTCCGATATGCGCTATGTTAAGCCCCTTGCCGACAGCGTTAATTGGAATAAAATAGCCGCATTTCATTCCAAGGCTCATAAAGCGCTGCTTCCAGAGCCACTTCGGGAGCTTGTCAAGGGCGCTCCCCGAGCAGTTGGAATAAAACTCAAAATAGCGCAGCGCTCTTTCATAGCGCCATATGTAATCATGTATGCGAGGACGCTTTCCCTTTGCCCCGAGCGCCGTTTTATCCGCTTCCAGGTATTCCTTAAGGTCATCCCTGCTCTTAATCATATATGCCTCTCATTCCGGCTGCCAGACGGTTATGATTACTCCGCCTTCCCGAATGGCAAGCTCGCCGACGCAGACCGCCGACGAAAGATACGCGTATTTCCCGTTTCTGTCTGAGAGAAAGCGCGGGGTTGTGCAGAAGCGCCCCTGCTTATCCGAGAGCGTTCCCTCGTTATCAACGCATATCACAGCGCCGTCGTCGGTTTTAAGCCAGTAGCGGGCGTGAACGTGGCTCGTTCCGTCCTCCTGAGCGGCGTTCCAGTCCGCGCCGCCGGAGCAGACAACGCCGCGAAGCCCGTCGCCCTCAAAGCTGCCGCCGATGATTGGGATTATGCAAAGCCTGCCCTCGCGGGTATCGCCGACATAAAGCCCCTCCGCGCAGTCAACGGTAATCGTCATCAGCTTTTTCATTATTTGCCCTCCAGCCACCAGTCAAGCGAGGCGAGCGCCGACTTATTCCAGAAGCGCCAGTCATGCACTCCCTCGGCGGTCCACCATTCATGCTTGTAGCCGAGCCTTGTCAGCTCCTCATGGAAGCTGAGATTCGGCTGATAGAGGAAATCCTCCGTCCCGCAGGCGAGGAAAATGCGCGGGAACACACCGGATTCAAGCGCCTTTTTCGCAAGCGCCTTGGGGTCGTTAACTCCGCCAAGCACATACTTCGGCTCGCCGAAGGTCTGGCGGTAATAGCCGTAGGGCGCAGTCGCCTCGCCGCGCGTGTCGTTCTCCTTCATCTCCGCAACCCTGTCCGTAATTAAAGCGGAGGAAAACGCCATTATTGAGCCGAAGGTGCTGTTATAGAAAAGCCCGTTGCGTATGGAGCCGTAGCCGCCCATGGACAAGCCCGAAATGGCGGTATCCTCGCGCTTATCGGAGAGCGGGAACATCTCTCTCTTGTTACCTTTACAAGCTCCTCGCCCGCGATTTTTCCGAAGTTTTCGTTGCTGTCCGCGTTATCCACATAGAAGCGGTTGCAGCCGTCGGGCATGATAACCGCAACCCCGCGCTCCGCCGCCCAGTCCTCAATCAGGGTATGCCTGAGCCAGTCAAGCTCAGAGCCTTGATAGCCGTGCAGAAGGTAGATTGTTTTGAAGGGTCCGCTTTTATAGCCGCCATTGGTTTCAAGAGGCAAAACCGCCGTGAACTTCTGCGCCCCGGGGCGCGCGCAGGAATGGTATGTTGCGCTGAGCACTGCCATTGCTTTTTTCTCCTT
>CAZUTB010000503.1:0-1781 GCA_964622905.1 uncultured Oscillospiraceae bacterium
AGCCCTCCACTTTAACAATATTGTACTCTGGGTGCATAGCGTTTTCAATTACCAAATCGGTTCGTAAGCGTTAACATATGTTTACACGGCGGAGAAAATGCAGCCAAAACCCGCTTGCCATGCGTCTAACTTTTATTGTAACAAAAATCCTTGAGTAATGCTTTTGTTTAACTCATTTTGCTGTTACGACGCACTTCGCAGAGGCGTGACCGCTGTACTGGAACGAGCAGTCACAGTTTTGCCGGATATTGCCTACCGTTCCCGCTCGTCCCTGCCGCGAGGCTTGCGCGGTTGCCGTTGCGAAAGCTCCTGCCTGTTCTTCTCCAACTGCGCCCGTACCGATTGCCTTTCCTGCGTTGGCGCTTCCTCGCCCAACATGGCGGCAGCATCCCTCTGCGCCCGCTGCAAACGGGTATCGCTGAATCTCTCGCCATATACGGCTTGCAGCGTTTCTGCTGTCGCCTTACCCTTATCGGGACGCAATGCCGCTCTTGCCGCAGACAGCACCTCCGCATCCAACGCGGAAGCCCGCTCCGTCAGTTCTCCGTAATGGGAAAACTCTTTATTAAGTTCCTGCTTAAATTGCGCTTCCTGCTTCTCCAACCGCTGCAACATGGATTCCATATCCTTGATCTGCCTTAACACGGATGCCATGTCCGCGTCGTCCACGCAGCTATATTTCGAGAGTAGGAACGCCTTTTGCGATTGCAATTCAGAGATTTCTTCCGTGATAGCGGTAATGCGCTGTGTCAGTTCCCGAATCCTGCCAATGCGGATGGGTGAAAGGTCGTTCTTCTCGGCGGTCAAGGCTTTGCGCTCCTTTGACTTCACCTTGATACTGTCGGCAATACTGCGGAACCGCTGCATATCCGGTAGGGCGGCTTTCAGCGTGTCGCGGATGCCGCGCTTGCTTTCTCGGGCAGTAGCGATCTGATAGTGGAAAATGATGATATTCTGCCGCACGGTTTCCAACGCCTCCGCGATGACGGGGAGCGTATTCCGCACCGCTTCTGTGAGCTTTTTGACCTGCGCTTTCAGTTCGCGCAGCAGCTTGTTGTCGGCTCGGATTTGGCGGTTGAGCTCGCAGCGGTCAGATACCAAGTCTTCACGCTCCATCAGTCGAGCAACCATGCCCTCATGTACGGTTGGCTGCTCTTCCAAGCCTCGCTCCGCATGGCTGCGGTGGTCGATGCGTGTATCATGCCCGTTGCGCTCCAATGCCCGGTTGACCGTATCCGCCCATGCCTCGCGCCAAAGCACAAGCTGTCCGTCGCTGTTCCAACGCTCGGAGATGGGATTTTGCCTGCCAAACCTTGTGCTTTTCGGGTGCTTGTCGGCGCGTTCATAGCCGTGCTTTGCCGCTTCGGAAGGTGGCAGATATTCTTTCTTTTTTCCGACCTTGTAAAGATACTGCTTTTCCCAACCGTCGTTTTGTGCGGCTTTATACTCGGCGGCGGTGAAGCCACGTTCTTCTCCGCCACGAACGCATAGATACTCTTTCTCGGTTTTGTATTGCCATGTGCCGTCCTCATTGAGCGGGCGCACAGTCAGCAGGATATGGGCGTGGGGGTTATGACCGTCCGTATCATGCATGGCGACATCGGCGCACATACCCTCTGCGACAAAGCTGTTTTGCACATACTCGGTCAACAGCGCGGTCTGCGCTTCTGTATCCAACTCCACGGGCAGCGTAACTACAAATTCGCGGGCAAGGCGGCTGTCCTTCGTTTTCTCGGCTTCCTCCACGGCGTTCCATAGCTTTTCACGTTCCTGCCATGCGG
>CAZUTB010000504.1:0-1776 GCA_964622905.1 uncultured Oscillospiraceae bacterium
GTTGTAACCCATTTTGAGCAAAAATTCCCCGGGACGGTTTACTGCTGGGATGTTGTGAATGAGGCGGTTGCCGACAGTGCCTCCGAGTGGGTAGCAAACGACGCCCGCCAGCTTAGGGCAAAGCGCTCCGGAGCTGATAACATTTTCTACAAGCTTCTAGGCTCCGATTATGTCGAAACCGCTTTCCTCTACGCCCGCAATACTGTTGACGCTTTGGGAGCCGATATCAAGCTGTTCTATAACGATTACAACGCGTTTTACCCGCAGAAATGCGCCGCTATCCTTACGCTTGCCGAAAGCATAAACCACTTTGACGGCGACAGAAGGCTCTGCGACGGAATCGGAATGCAGGGATATATCGGCGGCTACGGAACGCAGAGCGGCTGCCTTGACCCTCAGTCTTTGGTTTACATCAAGGACGCAATAAAGAAGTACTCCGACTATGGCTACGAGGTTCAGCAGACCGAAATGGCTGTGCGCACCTATGAATACGACGAAGCAACCGCCGCAAAGCACGCGCAGTATTACGCAGACCTTTACGGAGTATTCAAGAGCGTCAACGCAGGAGAAGCAAAGCCGCTTACCGCCGTATGCATCTGGGGCTTCCTCGACTGCAACTCGCTGCCGACAAGCCATTACAGCTACAAGCTCAACAGCCCTTACGGAGGACTATTCACCGAGAGCTACGCCGTCAAGGACAGCTTCAAGGCGGTTATCAAGGAGCTTGAAGCTAAGTAAAACGAGATAACAGGCAACTATAAAGGGGCTGCGGCATTAATACCGCAGTCCCTTTAGCTTGTTATACGGAGAAATTGCTCTGCCAAAGCAAGACAGCCTTAAAAGCAATATTTAGCCTTGACAAGCTCAAATTACTCCTCTTCCGCCTCATAGTAGCCAAAGCTTGCGAGAATCTGATTCACGATAGGCTCGGCGGTATCGGCAACAGAAGCGGCGACGCTGAAGGTGAAGATAATGGCTTCGGTGCCCTCTTCGTTGGCAAGGAAGGTGTAAGCGATTACCGCGCCGGCTTCGCTCGTAGCTGCCATGCACGCATACTCGGTTCCGTTGATGTTCTGTAGAGCAGCGTTGAAGCCTCCCGCAACAATCTCGTTGTAGAGGGACTCATAGGTCGCTGCAGCGTCAAGAACAGCGTAGGTAACAGCAAGGCTCATGGTCTTGTCCGCATTTGCGAAAGCGCCGAGCAGGGTTATCTTCTCATCGGCAACAGCGGCGTCCTCAATAGGAGCCCAGTCAGCGGGGATAAAGGTGTAGCACTCTTCTCCAAGAGGGGCTTCTACATAGCTCTCATCAAATTCCACGGTAACTTCCTCGAAAGCGGGAGCTTCCGCAAGCGCGGCGGATGCGAGAGTAAGGGACATTACCATTGCCAGCAGGATGGATACAAACTTTTTCATTATGACAGCCTCCGTTGTTTATTTGAGCAAACGCTTCCGCATTTGGCTCTAGTGTGGTATTATAAACTATGAAGTATACTTCATAGCAACAAAATTTTCGGGAGAATTTATTCATGAAAATTTCAAAGGAAAACGATACTCTTATGACTGTGAGCGAATTTGCAAAGATCGTAGGCGCGTCAAGAAGCCAGCTTATTTATTACGATAAGCTCGGAGTCTTCTCCCCTGCCGTCCGCTCACCGCAGGGAACAGAGGTCACTTACCGCTATTACACGCTGGAGCAGATATTCAGCTATAATATGCTCAATTTCTATCAGCGGGCAGGCTGCTCGCTTTCCGAAGCCGCTCAGCTGTCCGAAAG
>CAZUTB010000505.1:0-1772 GCA_964622905.1 uncultured Oscillospiraceae bacterium
CTGATTTCTTTGCTGCTTTTCATAACGCTTCCGTACAGAAAATCCCTGTCCATTTTACTTATAGTGAAGCGATCGCTCCGCACAAGCTCCTCAAGCGGCGGCGCAAATGACGGCGACAGCTCCCCGTAGCGCGCGATTACGCCCTGTATATATCCTTCCTGCGAAAGCGGCAAATCATCGTTGCTGTAATCCTCATATTGCACGAGGTTTATGATAAGCGGAATTGAGCGCGGATAGTTTTCCCTGATGATGTCAAAAACGGCGGAGGTGTCGAAATTATAACGATATAATACCTTGTCGGCATATTCCTTGTAGTTGGCGTAGCCCTCCGCAACGGCAATTCGGTTCAGCACATCGACATACTTGAGAAAGAGCGCGCCCATTTCCGCGCTGTAATCTAGGTTTGCCGCTAAAACCGCATCGCAGAAGGGGTAATAATCATCTGTCTGCCAAAAAATATCATTGGCAACCTGAATTCCCTCGATAACAGGGTAACTCTCGCCTTTATATTCAAAGGTCTTATCCTTAGCCATCAGCGCCAGCATCTCCGCGCTGATTCTGTTCATTTCTTCCGTAAGCGTTTCATCCGCCGACGCAGGCAGCGCGGAAAACAACAGCATAACAGCCAGTAAAACCGCCGCCGCCCTGCGGAAAAGTATCGAATAGCGCTTCATAATCTGCCTCGCTTTTCTTCATTTGCCCATCTGCACAAGCCTTAATGATAATCTGCCGCACAGCCGAATCAGGCTCTGCTTTTATTGCATAAGCATATCACAAAAGCACGCCTGCGGCAAATGCATATAGCGTTTTTAGCAGGTACATTTATCGCTTTCCGCTGCTTGAAGCCATTCTGCTGTTTATACATTTGCTGAAATATAGTCTTGCGTCATTCACGCGCTTAGGCTCTGCACGGCGGCCTTTGTATACAGCCATGAGGCGATTATTGCCGTCAGCGGCGCCGCCGCTACAAGCCCGAAGCTGCCGACTACGGTGTTGAGCATCGGGCTTGCGACATACTTGAGATTAATAATGTCAAGCAGCGGAGTGCCCTGTCCCGCAAAGTACATCAGCATCGAAAGGTAATTTCCGGAATAGGCGAGCATCAGCGTTGTCGTCATAGTGCCAAGCACTCCGCGCCCTACGCGTATTCCGCTCCTGCATAGCTCGGCGCGCGCTATCTCCGGCTTGTGGAAGCGGATTTCCTCGCAGGATACCGAAATATCCATGCTCAAATCCATCAGCGCGCCGGAGTTTGCAAGGAAGGTCATTCCGATGTACAGGCTCTTTGCGTCAAGCGTGAGTCCGGACTGCGAAAGCAGCGGAACCAAATACGGCACATCGCCGCCGTCCAGCTTGAACAGGTTTGTAAGAAAAACTGCGAGCAGAAAGGTTACAAGCGTTCCCGAAAGCGAGCCGAGAAGCGCAACAAGGCACCGCTTGCTCCAGCCCGCAACCAGCAGGTCGATAAGCGCGGTAAGCGCAAGAACCGTCACAAGCGACGCCCAAGTGGGGTCAATTCCCTTGAGCAAAAGAGGAATGAGCAGCTTCCATATGATAATTGCGCTTCCCGCCAGAGAAATCATTGCGCCGCAGCCAATCATTCCGCCAAAGCCGATGAGCGCTATCGCCAGCGCCGCCAGCACCCACAGCTCGCTTCCCGTGCGTTCATGGTCAATCAAGGTTACGGTAAGGCTTTCGTCGTTCTCCTGAACCATTGCGTGAACAATGTCCCCAACGGCGTATAGCTTGTCCTTGTCCAAAGCGGAGTTAAG
>CAZUTB010000506.1:0-1770 GCA_964622905.1 uncultured Oscillospiraceae bacterium
CAGCCATGATTATGCAAAAAATCCAGTTGTTGCGCCTGCGGAGCTTACGCATATATTCCTCCTATAACGAAGCAGGGGAGGGCTTGACTTCACAAGCCTCCCCCTGTCCTATTTGTTGGCTGAGTTTACTTGGCAAGACCCATGACCTGCATTGTGCGGGTGAAGATGTCGGTGTTGTCGTAAAGCCCCGAGAAGCTCTCCGCGCCTACGCCCATTGCGTATACGGGAATTTGCAGACCTGTGTGGGAGTAAGAGGTGTAGGAAAGCCCGGCTTTGTTGTTGATTATGTGGCTTACAGCCATGGAGAGGGGCTCGTAGCCGCCGTAGAGATAGGCTTCGTTCTCGCCCAGCGTCCTGTCGGCTTTTGCCTGCATACTCAGCTCGTAGCCCGCCTGCAGCTTGGCAGTTTCGGCTTCGGTAAGGCTGAGATCGCTGCCCTCCGCGGTGGTCAAGCCGTAGTATTTCTGAATCTCCGCAAGCGTTTCCTCGAAGGATGCGCCCTTTGCGCGAAGCTCTGCGATTACCGCGTCGAAATCGGTAAAGGAGATGGTCTGGGACTTGAGATAGCCGAAGTGCGTGTCATATGCGGTGGTGGCAAAGCCGATGGTCATGCCGCCGGTTTCATGGTCAGCGGTGACAACGATGAGGGTTTCATCGGGATGCTCTGCGGCGAAATCAACCGCTGTCTGAATCGCGTCCGAGAAAGCCATGGTTTCATGTATGCTGGTTGCCGCGTCGTTTGCGTGACCGGACCAGTCAATCTTGCCGCCCTCGCACATCATGAAGAAGCCGTTTTCGTTATCAAGGGTGTTGATTCCCGCGCTTACAAAGTCTGCAAGGGAGAGTACGTCCTGACCCTCGGATTCCATGCGCTCACGGTCAATCTCGTAGGTCATAGAGCCGGAATCCTGCAAAACGGGGCTGATGGCTAGCACACGTCCGCTTTCGGAATTCAGCGCGCGGATTTCCTCATTGGTGTTAACGAAGCTCCAGCCGTTTTCTGCGGCTATATCGAACAAATTCTGCTGAATGGTAATCTCTCCGGTTTCGCTGTTCTTGCTTTCGCCGTCGGGATTGAGGAAGCCGCCGCCTGCGAGGTAGTCAAGCGAAGTGCCGGTAAGCCCCTGGACCGCAATTTCGTAGTACAGCTTGCGGCTCGGCACCTTTGCGTAGTAGGCGGCAGGAGTGGCATGGTCTATGGAAACGCTCGAAATCACGCCGACCTTCTTGCCGGATTCCTTTGCATACTCGGTGATGAGCTTGAAGGCTTCCGTCTTGTCAACATTGTAGTTGATAACGCCGGAGAGCGTCTTTTCGCCGGACGCCATCGAGGTGGCGGTGGAGGCGCTGTCGGGGCAGAAGGAGGAGGCATCATAGGTGGTCATCATGCCCAGCGCGGGGAAAGCCGTGAAGGAGAGCTGAGCGGGGGTAGGCATTGCCGCGTCGGGATTTTCAATAGAACCGAGATAGTACTGCGTTGCCGCAACCTGAGGGTTGCCCATTCCGTCGCCGATGAACATGAACACATACTTGGGAGCCTTGGCAGTTTCCTCTGCCATTGCGGGGAACGCGCAGAGCAGCAGGCACAGCGCCAGCAGAAAGCCGAGAGTTTTCTTGATGGATTTTGTCATTTTTCATTCACTCCTTACTTTTGTTACAGGAAGGAGTCTACGGGAAAAGTGTAAAATCCTTTAGCCTCTGCCGGTAAAAAGTATGTAAAAACAGCGCCGTTATCGGCGCAGAGCTTCTGCACCTTGTGCAGGAAATTAT
>CAZUTB010000507.1:0-1767 GCA_964622905.1 uncultured Oscillospiraceae bacterium
TGCCCGCCCTTGCAACAACGCCCGCGCCGCCCGAAAGGGTTTGAAGCGCCAGCGGCAGGGTCTTTAGCGCGTTCGAGCTGATGAAGATGAGCGGCGAGAAATAATCGTTCCAGTTGTTTACAAAGGAGAACACCGCGAGCGTCGTCCACGCCGGCTTAAGGAGCGGCATTACTATGGTCCAGAAAACGTGGAACTCCTTTGCGCCGTCGATGCGCGCCGCCTCGAGGATTGAATCCGGAAGCTGCTCGCAGAACTGCTTGACGAGGAAGAAGTTATAGGCGACCGCAATCTTGGGAATAATCAGCGCCCAATAGGTATTCACAAGCCCGAGCTTGTTGACAACAAGGTAATTCGGAATCTGCGTTACATGGGTTGAGAACATCAGCGCCGCAAGCACTATTGCGAATATGACATTCGAGCCGGCAGGCTTATGCTTGACAAGCCCGTAAGCGCCCATGCAGCACACAATTATGCTGACGAACACCGTGATTACCGTGGTGAACACGGAGTTGAAAATGTATCTGGTGAACGGAACGCTGGAGGATGAAAGCGAGGTAAGCAAATCCGAGAAATTGCGGAGAGTCGGGTTATGCACTATAAGGCGCGGCGGATAGATATACAATTCGTCCAGCGGCATAAGCGCGCGGCAGACCATTGCAAAAAGCGGCAAACCGGCTATAACCACAAGCAGCAGAAGCAGAAGGTAGAGCATCCAGCGCGAAAAGGGTATTCGGCGGAAACGGAACCGCTTCACCTTGATTTGGGCGACAGTCATTCTTCGTATCCTCCCATCAAGTGTTGTCGCGGAACAGGCGCATACACACTCTGCCCAGCGTGAACGTGATAACAAACAGCACCATGGCAATTGCGGAAGCATAGCCCATGTTGAAGCGCGTAAAGGCATAATCGTAGAGGTGAGCAACTATTGTGTGCGCCGCATAGTTGGGGCTTGGCATACCCGCAACAGCCGTAGCGACGTCAAAGACCGCGAACGCGCCAACAATGGAGTTTATCGCGCCGAACAGCATCTGCGGCTTCATCATCGGCAGAGTGATAAGCCTTAGCTCCTGAAAGCGGCTCTTTATTCCGTCAACGCGTCCCGCTTCGTAAAGCGCGGGGTCTACGTTCTGGAGTCCCGCCAGGAACACAAGGAAGCCGGTGCCCATGCTCATCCAGATAGATATTATCATTACGACAATGAACACATAGGAAGCATCCTTCGTCCAGAGTATCGGCTCCAAAATCAGCCCCAAGCGAAGCAGGAAATTATTGATGTAGCCGTAGCGGTCGCCGGAGAATATAATGAGCCATATGGTTGACATCGCAACGCCGCTTGTCAGCGAGGGGGCGTAGAACATCATTGAGAAGAAGCCCCTGCCGCGCTTTACAAGAGTTATAAGCCACGCCATCAAAAACGACGCGAAATAGCCGATAGGACCTGTTATCACCGCGAAGAGCAGAGTGTTCTTGAGCGCGATGAGGAACACATCGTCATCAAGTATCAGCTGCGCGTAGTTATCCAGCCCGACGAATCTTGAGGGCTGAATCATGTTATCGTTAGTGAGGCTGTAATACATAGCCACAGCAACCGGTACGATGACAAACACCGCGAACAGCGTCAGAAACGGGAGAAGAAACGCGTATCCCGTGCCATTCTTGCGTAACCATTCCTTGAAACCGCGTTTGCGGACATACGTATGCGCCTGTATGCCGGTCATAAGCGCTCCTCCTTTATTCAAGCCCGAATTCCCTGCGTTTGTTGTAAAG
>CAZUTB010000508.1:0-1762 GCA_964622905.1 uncultured Oscillospiraceae bacterium
AGGGGGGGCGAACGAAGTTCGTTCCTGCACATTATTTGGTAATCAGCGTGCTTGATAACCCCCGCAGATGGTGCGTTTTCCCGATAACAGAAACCTATGCTGTTCCAACAACCCTGCTTGCTCAAAACGTGCCGGATGCTAGGAAGCAAGCAAAATAGCGAGGGAGTTTACTCGGGGGTAAATGACCGAGCTATTTTTGCGCAGCTGACACCGCAGACGGTGCGTTTTCAGTAAGCAGGACGGCGATGTAAGGTCTTGCCGGCAGCCTCAGCTTAAAATCTCCCGTGAAAACGCCCTTGCTTTCGCGCGTCATGTTCCATGTGTCGAGGATTTCAACGCTGTATTTCCTGTCGCCCAAGTGAAAATCGCGCGAGGAATAGCGGTTGAAGCCGTAATAGATAAGAATAAAGCTCTCCGAATCGTCCTCGTCCGACACGGCGGTTTCAGCCCAGCCGCTGTGCGGATAGCGCTTCAAGCCGCAGGCGGGCGCGTCCTTGATAACATCTCGAAGGAAGGCAAGCCGTGCGGGGCTGTCGCCGTGAAGCGTTCCGCCGTGCGACCACCAGAGAATATCCTCGGCATTTTCAAATGTTTCGCCGTGCGTTGCGTAAGCGCCCCTCGTTGTTGCCTCCCAGAATCTGCGTGTAAGCTCCTCGGCGGTCAGCGCGCCCCAGCCCTGGTCGATATCGCCCTCATAGGCAATCTCGTCAAAGACAACGGGCTTCTTATACTTATCGCGGAACTCGTCCGCAAGCTCAGTGGTTTTGTAAAGGTCCACGCGCTGTATGGAGCAATGCGTGACCCACTCGCGCGAAAAATCATAGAGCTTTATGCAGTTATGCACGGAGCGCAGATGCGAATACGGATCAATGCGCGCAAGCGTTTCGCCTATATCCTCCCAGTCGGACGCGGATTTTGACGGCATAAGGTCATACTCATTCGCAAGCGACCACCATACATTGGGCATAGCTGCAAAGCGCGCAACAGCATAGCGGATATACTCCATATCCGTTTCATGCGGCATATTCGAGAAGCCCCAGCGGTCGTAGGGATGAAAGAGAATCAAATCCGCTTCGATTCCAAGGCTCATAAGGCGCAGTATACACTCGTCAAGCCGCCCAAAATACTCCGGACTCGGCGCGGAGAAGTCGAAGCTGTTACCAAGCGCGGCAAAATCCGTATCGCCGCCGTACCAAACATATTTATCGCTTTCGGGCGCGGCGCTGCCCATAAAGGGATAGGCAAACGGCGCTTTCAGATTATGGATATAATGCTTCGGAAAAACGCAGAAGCGGATTTTATTGAAGGGCGCATTTTCAAGGGTTCTGAAGGTTTCCGCGACGCGCTCCGCAGGCTGAACGGCAAACGCGTAGGCAGTAGTTCCGACAGGGCGGTAAGGCGCTCCGTCAAGATGCCTGAAATGGAAGCCCGAAGCGTGAACCGCGCCGTGAAAGCCCTCGGGCGCGGGCTTTGCGAAAAAGCTGCCCGAAAGCGGCGCGGGAAGGAAGTCCGCGCAAATTTCATAGCTGTAAGCGCCCGAAAACGACGGCGTGAAGCGAACCGCGTATTCGCCGTTCCCGTCATAGAAGCCCTCGCAGCTCACTCGCTCCTTATCGCCCGTGAAAACCGCCTTGACGCTGCATTCGTAGGCGCTTTTCAATTCCCGCCCGTTAAGCCTGATTTCCAGCGGCAGATACTGTGCGGCGTTATCGGTATTCAAAAATCCATGCATATTTATTCCTCTCTATTCTCTTACTTATTT
>CAZUTB010000509.1:0-1759 GCA_964622905.1 uncultured Oscillospiraceae bacterium
GGGCTTATGGCTGTCGATTCAATGAGTCCTATCGGAATGGGGCAGCGCGAGCTGATTATAGGCGACAGGCAGACGGGCAAAACGAGCATTGCAATGGACGCCATTCTCAATCAGAAGGGCAAGCACGTTTACTGCGTGTATGTCGCGATAGGTCAGAAGGCGTCCACGGTAGCGCAGGTTATAGAAACCTTCCGCAAGGCGGGAGCGATGGATTACACCTGCGTTGTTTGCTCAACCGCCAGCGACACGCCTACAATGCAGTACACCGCGCCCTACGCGGGCTGCGCTATTGCCGAATACTTTATGTACTCCGGACGCGACGCGTTCATTGTTTACGATGATTTGAGCAAGCACGCGGTTGCGTACCGCGCAATGTCGCTGCTCCTCAAGCGCCCCCCGGGACGCGAGGCTTATCCCGGCGATGTATTCTATCTGCATTCCCGCCTGCTTGAGCGCTCCGCGCAGCTATCCGCCGAAAAGGGCGGCGGCTCTATGACCGCGCTGCCAATTATCGAAACGCAGACGGGCGATATTTCCGCATACATTCCAACGAACGTTATTTCCATAACGGACGGGCAGCTTTACCTTGACACGGATATGTTCAGGGCAGGTCAGCGTCCTGCGATAAACGTCGGTCTTTCCGTATCGCGCGTTGGCGGAGCGGCGCAGAGAAAGCCTATGCGCAAGGTTGCGGGGCAATTGCGTCTCCAGCTTGCCCAGTACAGGGAGCTGCAGGTTTTCAGCCAGTTCTCCAGCGATATGGACGACGGAACAAAGGAAACGCTGATGTACGGCGAGCGGCTTAACGATATGCTCCGCCAGCCGAACCATTCCCCTCTCCAGACCGCCGTTCAGGTTTCGCTGCTCTACGCTGTAAGCAAGAGCCTGCTCGGAAAGGACGTTCCCATCAAGGAACTTGAAAGCTTCAAGAAGTATTTCCCGAGCTTCCTGCTTGAAACTCGCCCCGAGCTTGCAGAGATGATTGACGGCGGCGGGCAGTTTGACGACAGCATTACCGCGGCAATAGAGGAAGTTGTCAAGGCATACAGCGATAACAAGGATGAGATTATCCTGAAGCAGGACGAAGCAGACAAGGCGCAGACCGCCGCAGACGAGGCGCACAAGGCGTTCGTTGAGGGCGGAGCGGAAAAGAAAAGCGCGGTCGGGGAGGCGCAGTAAATGAGCAGCATTCCCGAAATCCGCCACCGCATCAAGGTTGTTTCGGACACGATGAAGATAACGCGCGCGATGTACCTCATCTCATCCGCGAAGATGAAAAAAGCGATGAGCATGCACGAAAAAAACCTGTTCTACCATCGCAGGGTTATGTCCGATATGCGCTTCATTCTCGAGAATACGCAGGGCGAGATTCACAATAAATTCTTCTATCAGCGCAAGGCGCTTCCCGAGGAGCGGAACATCGCGTATCTCGTTATTGCGGGCGATAAGGGAATGTGCGGCGGCTACAACGACAATGTGCTTAAAATGGCTGCGGCGGATATTGAAGCGCGCGCGCATGAAAGCCTTTCGCTTTTCACGATAGGCATGATGGCGAACGTGTTCTTCCTCCACCGCGGAGTTGAGCCGGATGTTGACTATCTCAACATAGCTCAGAATCCGCAGCTGGACAGCGCAAGAAAGATACCGCAGGAGCTTTGCAGCCTATATACGGACAAGGCGCTTGACGAAATCTTCGTTGTTTACACGCATATGGAAAGCAGCGCAAAGCTGATACCTACGGTTTTTCGGCTTCTCCCGA
>CAZUTB010000510.1:0-1758 GCA_964622905.1 uncultured Oscillospiraceae bacterium
AAGCCATATTCCGCCGGAAGCCTGCTCCAATTCCTCGTCCTTCAGCTGCTCGTTATTTGCCTCGGTCTCCGTGTTTTTGATGGTCTCATTAATCATAATGATACTTCCTTTCATTCTTTATTGCTTACAGCATCAGCGAAGCAAGCTTAGAAGTGTTTTCTGCATTTCTTGCAATAATAACGGTACCCGACTTTCTGGCTCTTTATCACGTTATCACCGCTATGGCATTCAGGGCAAGCAGCGGTTGCGAATTCCTGCCATCTTCCTCCGGAAGCCTGCTCCAAATCCTCGTCCTTCAATTGTTCTTTATTCGCCTTGAGTTCCGCGTTCTTGACGGTTTCCTTAGTCATAAAATACTTCCTTTATCATAATAACTTACAGCGCCTTGAAATGGCTCAGAATAAGGTCTAGAATTTTTTTCCGCAGTTATTGCAATAATAATGATACCAGCCTTTATTCTTCTTCACGACATACTCATTGGTTTTGCATCTAGGGCATTCATCGGTGTGATTGAAGCCCAGCCATATTCCGCCCGAAGCCTGCTCCAGCTCATCGTCCTTAAGCGGGCTAACCTTTGCCTCAGAAGCTTCCGATTCCACATTTGCAAGTTTTTCCTCATTCATAATGATACTTCCTTTCATTTTACGGCTTCAGGAGCCTTGAAGCGGCTCTGCAAGCCATGCTTATCGGTAATAACAGATGCGCGCGATTGCTTACTTCTCCGGTTTCTTAATCCCCGGAACCTTAACATTCGCAAGCTGCTCAATTGACGGTCTTGCCCAGCTTCCGCCATTAACCTTCTCCAAATCAGACTCGTTAAGCTCGTTTGTCAGCTTCCCTCTCAGCTGCTTCGCGCCTGCAACGGCTGACGGCTTAATGAAGACGTTCGAGGTCATACCCGATTTTGACATTGTTTTTTCCTCCTTACAGTTGATTATTTCTGTGCTCTGTTAGCGCCGCTTGAATCTATCCCGATTGCCAAAAGCCTCATCTGTAAATGTTTCCGCAGCCTGCGCACTTTCTCATGAGCGTTTGCTTTCCGTCAACTTCAACAATCACATGGGTGTATTTCTCGCAATCACACTTCGGGCAGCCCGAGCCGGACTCCCTGCCCGCGCCCATAACCTGTGAAAGCTCTCCCTCGCCCAGCTCCTCAGCAATGAACTTCTTCGCGTCCTCAAGCTGCTTCATCTTTCTAATCCTTCTCTTTTCAAAAATGGATTTTCGCCTTGTATTCTCCGTTTCGCCCTGCCATACGTTCTGCTTGAGCAAATGCTTGCCGATTCCGCGCTTCTCAATCCAATCGGCGTACTCATCCGAATCGCTGAGGATATAGGCTTTTGCATCCGGATGAAATTTCTGCACCAAGCGAATCACATCCAAGCCGGACAAGCGCGGCATCAAAACCTCGGTATAGACAGCATCCACAGGATTATTGAGGCTGTAGCGCACCGCGTCCATAGCGTCTGTCATGGAAATCAGCTCCGCGCCGGCATAAAGCTTTTTCAGTGCCGCAGTGCTTTTCATCAGGGCGTCGCCGTCGCTGTCCACAAGCAATATGTGAATACCATCACCTCCCGCAAATCCTTAACTCGAGTGAAGCTTAACACCCGTGGTGCAACAAAGGCGCAACAAAAGCGCTGCACTATGCTTTCGGCGCAAGTGCGCTAAAGCTTACTCGCTCCGGGACGGCAAAGCCGCCCCGAGGAGCGATTGAAAATCGCCTCCTTACACCATTTCCTGACCGTGAGGCGCAGC
>CAZUTB010000511.1:0-1752 GCA_964622905.1 uncultured Oscillospiraceae bacterium
CAGCTCATTAAAGCGGTCACGCTGCTTTTGAAACATCAGTCCCAAATCGCAGGGTGCGATCAAAACTGCGCCGCGAAGCGGTATCGCCGGAGCGGAAAGCGTATGGAGCGCCGTAAAACCGCCAAGACTGTGTCCGACAAGCCAAAGGTTGCTCACGTCAATTCCGAATTTCTCCGCGTTGTTATATAAATAGGTTAATACCGCATTCGTATCCTGCAGCAAATGGGATATGGCATACGCTCCCCTGCTCCCCCATGAGCCTCTGTAGGAAAAATACGCCACATGAAAGCCGATTCGTCTTAGCACCTGCGCAAGATCAAGGTTTTTCTCATGTCCCGGAAAACCGTGGAGCATCAATATCAGCGGATGCAGCTCGTCTTTTTTGCCGCCTGCGCGCAGCAAACAGCCATAGAGCTCAGCTCCGCCGCTTTGAATAACGAGATCAATATTTTCCGCCTTTTCCTGGTTATCCTTTGAATCCTGAAAAAGAGCTTGAAGCTTTATCATAAATAACCGCCTTGCTTTTTTCTTTATTCTATCATAAATCGCCTGCAAACGCATAACGGTATGTTTCTTATTTACTCTACTTATACTAAAGAATGTTGCTTGCGTAAGTGCCTTATGCTTGACAATTAGATGGAGGACATCTAAAATGATTTTATCTTCTTCGATATCATTTTATCTTTGTTTTTCTTTTCCGATAAAATTCGGAATGTATGATTGCAGAAAGGAAGAAAATCAATGAAAAAAGCACTGATCTTTGTATTAGTGACCCTTCTGGCGTTCTCCGCTTTCGGATGCGCGCAGACAGCGCCCGCTCCTGCGGCGGAACCCGCTCCCGCAGCCGAGCCTGCCGCCCCCGCACAGGAGGAAGCACCCGCCGAACCCGCCGCGCCGGCCGACCCGATGGAGGCTTTGATCGAAGCTGCAAAGGCCGAAGGTGAACTGGTCGTTTACGGTTCCTGTGAGGAAGCCTATCTCGCAGCCGCCTGCGAAAAATTTGAGTCCATGTATGGCATCAAGGTCAGCTATCAGCGCCTTTCTACCGGCGAAGTTGCCACCAAGATCGCTGAAGAAGCAGGCAATCCCTCTGCCGACGTATGGTTTGGCGGCACGACCGATCCTTACAACGTTTCCGCTGCGGAAGGTCTGCTCGAAGCATACGAAGCCACCAACGCCTCTCATCTTACCGATCCCATGTTCCGTGATAAGGACGGCTATTGGTACGGCATCTATAAAGGAATCTTGGGCTTCATGGTCAATACCGAGGAGCTTACCCGTCTGGGACTGGAAGCGCCCGCTGATTGGGACGACCTGCTCAATCCCGCCTACAAGGGACTCATTTCCTATTCTAACCCCTCCACCGCCGGTACCGGCAAGCTCATTGTAAACACAATGGTGCAGATGAAGGGTGAAGAAGCGGCTATGGAATACTTTAAGGCGCTCGATCCCAACATCGTACAGTACACCAAGAGCGGCTCCGGCCCTTCCAAGATGGTAGGCCCCGGCGAGATCGTAATCGGTATCGGATTTTTGCATGACGGTATCAAACAGATCCTTGACGGATATGATAATATCTCTTTGATCGCGCCCGCATCCGGCACCAGCTTTGAAATTGGTGCAACCGCTATCTTCAAGGGCGCTAAGCACACCAACGCGTCCAAGCTTTGGATCGAGTACGCGCTGAGCCCCGAGTGCGTCAATCTGGCCAAGGATAACGAGAGCTTCCAGTTCCTCGTCATCGACAACGCC
>CAZUTB010000512.1:0-1746 GCA_964622905.1 uncultured Oscillospiraceae bacterium
ACGCGCAGCGTTTGTAATCCGCTTTGGGTGGCTTTGCCGCCCCGAGGAGCGGTATGTATACCGCTTCCTTGCAGCTTTTACGACCGTGAGGCGCAGCCGAACAGTAAAAGCTGAAAACCGGCGCAAGTAAGCTCCGCGCACTTGCGCCGAACGCGCAGCGAAGCTTATGCTTCGCTTAAAATTCTCTCCATAGCCGAGGAAACGACCATGAACGCCGCCTCGCCCAGCCCGCCGTTGATGATGATGTCCGCATAGCGCTTTGTAGGCTCGATAAACTCGTTGTGCATAGGCTTTACCGTAGCAAGATACTGGCTTACAACGCTGTCCATAGTCCTTCCGCGCTCGCGCATATCGCGGTCGATACGCCTGATTATCCTCTCGTCCGCGTCCGTTTCAACGTATATCTTAAGGTCAATAAGGCTGCGAAGGCGCGCGTCCGTAAACAGAAGGATTCCTTCTATTATTATAATCGGGCGGCTGAGGACAACGGCGGTTTCGGCGCTTCTTGTGTGCCGGACGTAATCGTACACGGGGCACTTAACGTCCTCGCCCGATTTCAGCTGCCGGAGCTGCTCATACATCAGGTCAAAATCAAACGCCTCGGGCGAGTCGTAATTGCGCGTCCTGCGCGTTTCAAGCGGAATATCATCCTGCGCCCGATAGTAATTATCGCAGCTCAGAGCCGAAACCTTGCCCTCTAAGGAGTCGCCGAGGCGCTTGGCAAAGGTGGTCTTGCCCGAGCCGCTCCCGCCCGCTATTCCTATAATGAATCTTTCTTGCGCCATTTTGCCGCGCCGCCTTTTTCGGAAAGTATTGGTGCCGTTAAGAGAAGTATAGCAGAGGATGAGCCGATTGGCAACATGAGCGTGCAAAAGCCGCTATGAGTGTAAAAATCATTTTACTCATGTAAGCCCATGAAAGAGAATGTAAGAAATGTAACAAATGAAACGGTATTATGAACAAAAAAACATAGTAAACTTTATCGGCGCGGCGATTGCCCGAACAGGGCTTGTTGCTGTATAATACAGAAAAACAACAGCTTTGAAAGGAAAAACGTATGGCTCGATATTTGGCTGTCGATATAGGCGCGAGCAGCGGAAGGCATATTTTTGCCGAAACCGAGGGCGGAAAGCTCAGGCTCACGGAGGTCTACCGCTTTGAGAACTTTATGGATGAGGACGAGAACGGGACGCTCTATTGGGATGTTGACCGCCTTTTTGCCGAGGTCAAGGCGGGAATGCGCGCCTCAAAGGATAAGGGGCTTTTGCCCGATTATATGGGAATCGACACCTGGGGCGATGATTTTCTCCTGCTTGACAGGGAGGGGAAAGCACTCGCGCCCTGCGTTGCCTACCGCGACTCAAGAACCGCGGGAATGGATAAAAAGCTCTGCGAAATAATGCCCGAAAGCGAGTATTTTGAGCGCACCGGCTCGGCGCGGCATATTTTCAACACGGTTTACCACCTGATGGCGATAAAGGAAAAGGACCCTTCCATACCGGAAAGCGCCGAAAGCCTGCTTATGCTCCCCTCCTACCTTATGTACCTGCTCACCGGAAGGGGCGTTAACGAGTACTCCGAGGCGACGACGACGGGGCTTATCAACGCGACAACCCGCGACTGGGACAGGGAGCTTATCGGCAGGCTCGGGCTTCCGCTTAGGCTCTTTGCCGAAAAGCCCGCAATGCCCGGAACGCCTCTTGGGGCGCTGCTTCCCGAGATTGCCGCGGAAACGGGGCTTAAATG
>CAZUTB010000513.1:0-1745 GCA_964622905.1 uncultured Oscillospiraceae bacterium
CTTGCAGCTTTTACGACCGTGAGGCGTATGCCGAACAGTAAAAGCTGGAAACCGGCGCAAGCCTGCTTGCGCCGAACGCGCAGCGAAGCGGAGCGTCCGCCTCGGCAGACGTGCAGCGAAAGCTTGTCAAAAGCTTTTGACAAGCCTCTTTGCGGATTTCTTGATTTCCTCGTGATAGAAGAAATTCACGATAGTCGGCGGAGCGTCAAACGGCTTTTTCATGCTGTCGTCGTCGCGGACGTACTCAAGACCGTTTCGGGAGGCGTATTCCCTTATATCGCCGTCAAGGGCTTCCCAGTAAAGACGGCTGCCGCCCATGTAGATTTCCGTATAAAGCGGAAGCAGCTCCGGATGCTTTTCCCTGATGTAGTCCATGACAACCGCTTTATAGCTGCCGCGAAGGTTCAGATTTTCAAGCCAGACCAGCTGGCACTGCGCCTTGACGCGGTCAATTAGCAGTATTTGCAGGCATGCGTGCAGCCCACATAGGGATTTACCGAATAATCGCTTACCGGCAGATTCGATTTTGTAATAACGCCTTTTGCTTCGATTTCTTTTATTATCATAGCGTCTGCTCCGCCGCGCCTTCCCTTGTAAGATTTTTGAGCCAAAGGTACTTTTTATAGCGCGGCACGATGAACGGCAGCTTTACGATTTCGTCCGCGCACATAAGGCAATATACCGCGATAACGGGCAGATTCAGCACGAAGGTGCCTAGGAGCGCCAGCGGAAGGGCGAAGCACCACGACGCGAAGAAAACGCTCTTTGCGTCATATGCGGAATCGCCGCCCGCAGGGAACACGCCGCAGACAATAATTGTATTTATTGAATACGCGAACACATACAGGCTGCTGAACAAAAGCATCCATATCAGGTACTGCCTTGACGTATCCGAAAGCGTGAAAAACGCGACCATTGCGGGAGTAAGCGCAAGCAGCAGCGCCATATGCGCAGCGCCGACCCAAACAGAAATTCTCCAGAACTGCCGTCCGTAAGCCTTGGCTTTTTCAAACAGATTCTGCCCGAGCAGCTTGCCTATCATTATTCCCGCGCCTGCCGAAACGCCCTTGCAGATGCAGGTTATCAGCTCCTGCGCGATAGACGCGATTGAGGCAGCCGCCGTAGCGTCCGAGCCTAAATGCCCCATAATCAAGGAATGCAGCGAAAAGCCGACGCCCCACGCCATGGAGCTTGCGAGCATTGGCAGCAGAATCTTGAGAGCATCCTTTACAACAGCCTTGGAGAACCATCTGAAGCCCGCGACGTCGGGGCGCAGGCTCTCGCCTCGCCGCGATTCAAGTATGCACCAGACCAAAGCAACCAGCTCTACAAAAACCGTAGAATACGCAGAGCCGTTCGCGCCGAGCCTCGGAACGCCCGCAAGCCCGTAAATGAGGAACAAATCAATGAGCATATCGGCAAAAAGCGTTACAACCGATATGCAAACGCTCTTTTTCGCCTTGCCCTCAATCTTCATCACAAGGTAATAGCACTGCGTAACTCCGCTGAGCAAATAGGATACGGCAACCGCGCGGAGATACGATGCGCCTATCTCAATAAGCCCCTCGTCCGGAGTATATATACGCATAAGCCGGTGCGGCATCAGCATTGCAAAGAGGAAGAACAGCATGGATATGCCCGCGGACCATTTGATTATGGCTGCGAACAGGTTCTTCGCCATCAGCCTGTCACCCTTGCCGAAATACTGCGAGATAAGCACCCCGCCCGTGCCGACGATAGTGCCT
>CAZUTB010000514.1:0-1733 GCA_964622905.1 uncultured Oscillospiraceae bacterium
ATCATCCATTCCCGGGATGCTGCAAAGGACACCTACGATATTCTGAAGGAACACCGCACCGGGGAAGGCACCGGCATCGTCCACTGCTTTTCCTACAGCCGGGAAATGGCACGCGAATTCCTGAATCTGGGTTTGCAGGCTGGTGGAAGCGCTCCACGGAAGCGCGGTTCCATGCGTAAAGCTGGGGTAGGTCTTGACCAGAGAGCTGTTCATCTGCTCCTTGAAGCGCAGGGTAAGCGGGCAGTAAACGCTGTCATCGGTATCGGTGTAGGGCGAGATGGACTCCTTAAGGGCGGAGAAGCTTTCCTGAACGGACTTGGTGGACACGTTGTATGCCCAGCGGATTCCCGCGTTTACATCGGCGGAGTCGTTGCTTACAACGAAGCCGTCAACGCAAAGCCCGAACCAGCCCTCGGTTCCGGGGAAGGTGAAAACGCCGTAGTCCTTGCCGTATTCCTGACCCATGCTCGTGAGCAGCGGCTGCATCCATGCGCCCATAATCTGCATTGCGTAGGTTCCCGCGACTACCTGACCGCTCGCCTCGTACCAATCGCGGCTCGAATGGTCGGGAGCTACGTAATCCATCAGCTTTGCGTAGGTTGCAAGCACGGTGGCAACATCGTCAACATTGTAACTGCCGTTGATGAAATCCTGATATATCTGCGGGCTTGTGCCCATCATGATATCCTCAAACACCTGGCAGGCAGGCCAGCCCTTGCGGTCGCCAAGGTCGATGGGGTATTCCCCGTCCGGCATAACTTGGGCAAGCTGCTCGCAGAGCGACCAGAACTCGTCCCATGTGATGTCCTCATGGTCGGGAAGCGCGATATTGTACTTTTCAAACACATGAATGTTATAGAATATAACGTTGGTCTTGTGGATGCCTATCGGCACAATGTACTGCTTGCCGTCAGAGGCGGTGCAAAGCTCCTTTAGGCTGTCGGACACGCGGTCGTTAAGCCCCGCGTAGCTCCAAAGGCTTGAAAGGTCAAGCAGCATATTCGCGTCAAGGTAGGGCTGAATTTCCTGACCCGGGTGCGCCTGAAACGCCTCGGGGCTCTTGCCCGCCTGCTGCAGAACCTTAACCTTCATAACCATTGCGCCGCCCGCGCCGCCGGGGATTGCGTTGGACTTCGCCTTTTCATTGGTATAGGTGGTCTTGAAGCCGTCGATAACGGACTCGATAGCATCCTTTTCGCCGCCCGCCGTCCACCAGTGGTAGACGTTGGCGGTTCCCTTTTCGGCGGTATCCTCAATGATTGCGGGAAAATCGAGGGTGGCTGCGTCAATCTTTTCCCGCTTTGCCGCCAGCGCGCTCGTGGCGGAGGTAAGCACAAGCATACCCGCAAGCGCCATTCCGCAGAGTTTTTTAAGCTTCATATCTTATTCCTCCCTTATCCTGAGCTCACTCTTCAACGAAGGTAAGCGTTCCCCACAGGCTCGGGTTGTTGTCAACATCGTACATTGCGGGCTTGCGGTCGCCGGTAACGGTAAGGTTAGCGGAGGACTGCATACGCAGGCTGTGGATTCCGGGGCAGGGCAGGTCAACATCCAGTATAGAGAAGTCGAAGCCGATGCTCTCGCCCGCCGCGGGAATGAGCTGCGCAATCTGCGCGTTGCTCAGGTAATGCCAGGGCAGCTTTATCTCGTAGGTAGCTCCGCCCTCGGTCTTCTGGAAAGCAGCCTGATAATCGTCATCCTCAAATAGGCGCTCATCGCCGTACTCGCCGGCT
>CAZUTB010000515.1:0-1723 GCA_964622905.1 uncultured Oscillospiraceae bacterium
CGCGTCCAGTATTGACTGCGCGGTCTTCTCAATCAGCTCCTTTTGCTCGTCGGTAGGGGAAGGCTGCAAGCTCGGGGTCATCATCGGCAAGGTATGGGTCGCGGTCCTAGGGCTTTGTGTCAAGCGTTTTGAAAAGGTCTATAAGCGCCTTTCTTGCCTGCTTGACTTCTTTGTTCTTCAAATAATCGTGGAACATATTGCGCTTGCCGAATATGCCCACGTCCTCCGCATAAAGGCAGAAAACAAGGCGAACGCACAGCATATTCAGGCTTTTCAGCGTTCTTTCGGCTGTGGCGTCTCTGTACTGCTTCAAAAATGAATCGTAGATACGACCTACAAGCGCGCCCGCCTGCATGGAGATTTCCATCTCTTTTTTGATGTTGGTGTCGCCGGTATCTACAAGAAAGTTCAAACGATAATATTCTTCCGGCAGATTCTTGAGCAGTATTTCCTCCGGCTCGCCCGACGGGCGCTCCATATTGTAAACGAGGAAGGAGCCGAAATTGCAGGTGATAATCCACCTCGGGCGCTCGGAATACGCAAGCTCTGCGGAATACCGCTTTGCCTGCTGAAACGGGGTAAGCTGTGTTCCGTCGGATTGCTTTATCGGCTTGCGCAAATCCTTATCAAGGCTCTTTGCTCAATAAGCACATGGGTAGCCGCAATGCTGCCGTCAATGAAGCTTGTATGGTCAAGGTGAACCTGATTTTCAAAAACGATGTATTCCTGCGGCTTTTCTATGCCGTAAACATCGCGCAGAAGGTTGAGCCAAAACATCTGGCTTTCGCCCTTCTCGTATCCCTTATCCTTCCAGAATGCGGCGAATTCCGCTGCTGCCTGCCGCTACTGTGCATCTGTCATATATTTTCCTCGTCCCTGCAATAATAACCATAAGCATTTTAGCGCAAATTTTGTCCTTTCGCAACACCTGTACTGTTTCTTTTTGTAAATCCGCGCCATCCGTGATATGTATTGTCCTGCGTTTGTGCTTATTACGCTTCCCGCGTTGACAGAGCAAGGCGTTTTTGGTATTATTATCGGAATCTTCCCGATGATTTCTGTTTTATTGCTAAGTATCGGGATAGTGCATAATATGCTTTAAGGAGTGGAAGGTATGGAGAAGTTGAAAGTCGGCGTTCTTGGCGCTACCGGTATGGTAGGTCAGCGCTTTATAACTATCCTCAGCAATCACCCTTGGTTTGAACTTGCCGCTGTTGCGGCGTCGCCCCGCTCTGCCGGAAAAACCTATGAGGAGGCTGTGGATAAGCGCTGGGCGTTCTCCTGGCCTATTCCCGAAAAGGTGAAGGGTATGACCATGCTTTCCGCCGAGGATGTTGCCGCCGTCGGTGAAAAGGTGGATTTTGTTTTCTGCGCAGTTGATATGAAGAAGGATGAGCTGTTTAAGCTGGAGGAAGCCTACGCAAAGGCTGATATTCCCGTTATCTCCAACAACAGCGTAAACCGCTGGACCGAGGACGTACCGATGATGGTGCCCGAGATAAATTTTGAACACGCAAAGCTTATCGACGCTCAGCGCAAGCGCCTCGGAACGAAGCGCGGCTTCATCGCCGTTAAGCCCAATTGCTCCATTCAGAGCTATGTTCCCGCGCTTACCCCGCTTCTTGGCTATGAGCCGGAAAAGATAAGCGTATGCACCTATCAAGCGATAAGCGGCGCGGGAAAAACCTTTGAGCGCTGGCCCGAAATGATTGACAACGTTAAC
>CAZUTB010000516.1:0-1702 GCA_964622905.1 uncultured Oscillospiraceae bacterium
ACGTTAGCGGAATCAAAACCGACGCGATAACCGCTAAGTTTGAGGATGGCGTTCTGAAGCTCACAATGCCTAAGGCAGAGCCGGATAAGCCCGCCGTAAAGCATCTCAATATCGACTAATGCTTGTGCCGCCTGCATTTTATATGTGGGCGGCGCTTTTATTTGACTTAATCGCCTCCGCGCAGATATAATACCTGTGTATTCTGCGATTGGAGGCGATTGTTCTGCGCCTTTCGGTAATAATGGCTGTATATAACGCAGATAAGCGTTTTCTGCTCTGCCAGCTTGATTCGATACTTGCGCAGACCAAAGCGCCCGATGAGGTTATTATAAGCGATGATAATTCCTCCGACGATACCTTTATATTCATCTCGGATTATATCAAAAAGCATTCGCTGAACTGGCAAATCTTCGGGCAGAAGAAAAATCTAGGCTATATTGATAATTTCGCATTCCTTTTAGGCAAAGCTGCGGGCGATTACATCGCGCTTGCCGACCAGGATGATGTATGGCACAGCGATAAGCTTGCGGTTATGTGCGCGGCTCTTGACAAGGCTCCGCCGGCAATGGGCGTAGCCTGCGCTTACGGGCTTATAGACGGAAACGGTCAAAGAATAATGCACACCGGAAAGAAAAAGAGCAGCAACCACGGGATATATCCAAGAGCTGTTCCTTTGGGCGAAAGTGAAATCGTAAATTCGTTCTCTACGCGCGATATGCCCGAATGCCTCTGCAATCGCTTTATCGGCTGTTCAGTAATGCTGCGCAGAAGCGTTGCCGAGGAGTACCTTGCTTATAAGCTCCATAACATTCCGCATGACTGGGAGCTTTGCCTCATAGCGGAAGCGTCGGGCGGAATGTTTTTCCTGAACAGAGAGCTTATGGATTACAGGCTTCACGGAGGCAACACGATAGGTCTGCGCTTCTCCGGCAGTGAGAGCAATACTCCGGATGAGGATTCGCGAAAACGGCTCGCGCTTGAGTTTTACAACGCAGCAATCAGAATGAAGGAAATATGCGCAAGGCACTCTATCGAAGCGCCGAAAAACATAGAGCGGTATGCTGAAAAGCGGATAAAGGTTACATCCGATTACAGCGCGGCTGCGTGGATAAGCTTGCTTCCCGATATAAAGCTTTACCGAAGGCAGTGCAGCCTTCGGCAAAGACTCGGCGATTTATATGTGATACTGCGGCATAAGCTCCGAAAATGACAACAGCTATACAGGAAGTCAGCGCCGATTGCCGTGCTGCGATTATTCGGCGCTGTTTTTCTTTGCGCCTTCCGCTTTCCTGAATACGATAAGCTTGCTTATCACATAGTTAAGCACTACAACAATAACTATTGACGCAAGCTTTACAAGGTTTGCGTTGAGCTTCAAAAGGTCTGCAAAGACATAGACTATCGCAAGGTCTAAAGCTATTGTAAAGCCGCGCCCGACAAAGAACTTGCCGAATTCCTTGAGCTTGCTGCTCTTTGTTGCCGCCTCACTGTGGAAGACCATTCCCCTGTTTGTGAAATAAGCAAAGATTACACCCGCCAGATTGCTGATAATGTTTGCGATAACCGTTGAATCCGCCGATATTACCCATACCGAGGTAAACAGCCAGAATACGATATAGCTGAGCAGTGTTGTCAAGCCGCCGAAGACTATGTACAGTATCATTTCCTGATACTTTTCGTAAATTTCCTTTATCCTTTTCAT
>CAZUTB010000517.1:0-1701 GCA_964622905.1 uncultured Oscillospiraceae bacterium
AAATCCGCGCTCTTAGCTTCCTTTTCAATCATCGAAGCTAGGGCGATAATTTCATCCATGCTCATATTCAGCTGCTCTGCGCGGTCGGACTGGGAAGCGGAGAACGCAACCTGAGTCTGAGTAAGAAGCTTTACGACAATATCCTTTGCCGTGGCGCTCGTATAAATCTCATATGTGTTGGGAGAAAGGTATCCCTCAAGCACATACTTGCGCTCGGATACATTCTTGCTTGCGCGTACTTCCTCAACATAATAGTAATCCGTAAAGCCGGAGCCATCCTTGCAGAGCGAGGTGAACTCCTCTTTTGTCGCGATTATCTTGTTTTCAAACAGATAGTCGGCAATATCTTCAACCGTCCAGCCCGGAATTATCGTTATGTTTCTTGTTATGGCTCGTCCGTCGCCGGTAACAAGCAGCGATGCAATTTCGTCTATCGTCATTGACGGAGATATTTCATAGGTGCCTGCCTGCACCTTCTGCCCCATCCCGCGAAAGTCCATATAATACTTGAACACGCCGGAATTCCTCAAAAGTCCGGCGTCCTCAAGGTTATTCGCCACACGGGTAAGGCTGGACCCGCTTCCGACTGTGAACACCTGTTTCTCAGTGTTATTTACGTCTACAGGGCTTATATAGTCGCTGTAAATATGCGTCCATACTCCGTAAAGCAGACCCGCGACGATGATAAAGCAGGACAGACCCAAGAGTATGGGTCTTATCGCAAGCCAAAGCCAGTTATACCAGTATATGCCGTATTTGCGCTCCTCCCGAAGGCTTTGCGCGTCATAATCCGTGCGGTTGCGTTTTGGCATCAGCCGTTCCCTCCGTTATGTTTCCTGTCCCGGCAGAGATATCTGAAGCCCAGATGCGTCGGTTATCAGCTTAACGATATCGCCGACAAGCTGCTGAAGCTTCATCTCGGACATAAGGTAGGCGGATATATCCTGCTGAGTATAGAGCAGAGAGGTGAGCTGTGAAAATCGCTGCATATCCTCATCAGCGCCATTTGCGCCCGCCATTGCGGAAAGCTGCAAGCGGCTTTGCAGAGCCTTATACTCCTTAAGGAGCGCGCGGTTCACATCATCCTCCATTACGATTTCCCTGAGCCGATTATACTCGCGGCATTCCTCGGATTCGCTCAGTTCCCTGGCGAGCAAAGCGGCGGTGTCATAGCAGTTCATAATCCATCCTCCCAAATAACGCAAAGCTTACGCTAAATCATGCAGTATGTTATTTCACAAAAAGGCTGCCTTTTCCGGCAGCCTTTATAATAGCATTAATTCTTTTGTTAATCAAATTTCCACGATAATCGGAAGAACCATCGGGCTGCGCTTCATCTTTTCGTAAATATAGCGGTGCAGCTCTTCCTTTACGCGGTTCTTGATTGCCTGCCAGTCCGCGCCCTCAATATGCCCGTAGGAGGCGATTATATTGCGAACCTGTATGCGGGTGTTTTCCATAAGGTCCTCATTCTCACGAACATACACAAAGCCGCGCGAGATAATATCCGGTCCGCTGACCAGAGTCCCCTGAGCCTTGTCTATCGCCATTACAACGATTATAAGCCCGTCCTGAGAGAGCAGCTTTCTGTCCCTCAAAACGACGTTTCCGACATCGCCTATTCCAAGGCCGTCAACAAGAACGCTGCCCGTAGGCACAATCTCGGTAACGTGCATTCCGCCGTTCTTTGATATCTCAATA
>CAZUTB010000518.1:0-1349 GCA_964622905.1 uncultured Oscillospiraceae bacterium
AGCAAGGATGACTTTATTCAGGCGCTTGGCAACACCTTTTCCTATACTATATGGTCGCTCATAATAGGCTTCCTTATGCCCATTGTGGTTGCGGTGCTGATAGGCGAAACGCGCAGGAGCAAATCATTTTTCAGAACTGCCGCCTATATGCCGAATATGCTGCCCGGGCTTGCGGTAATAATCCTCTGGTCATGCTTCTTTTCGGGCGAAAAATCGGGCGTTCTCAACATCCTTCTTGGGAGCCTGGGCATTGCCCCGCAATCCTACCTGACAAAATCGGAGCTTGTAATTCCGATAATAATTCTGATTGCCACATGGAAGGGCGTTGGGGCAACCGCGCTTATCTACATGGCGGGAATGGCGGGAGTAAGCCCCGAGCTGTACGAGGCGGCGGCTATCGACGGCGCTACCGTATGGCAGAGAATTACGCACATACTCCTCCCCTCCATTAAAAAGCTCGCGGGCACGCTGCTCATACTGCAAATAATCTCCGTATTCCAGATAATGTACGAGCCGATGGTGCTTACAAAGGGCGGACCTGACAACGCGTCGCTTTCGCTTATGCAGCTCATGTGGCAGTACGCCTTCGGCGGCGCGATGAACTACGGCAAGGCATCCGCGGTAGCCGTGATAGTTACCCTGATACTGCTTGCAATGGCGGGCGTTTATTCATACTTCAACAGAAAAGAATCCGATTGGGACTGAGGAGGGAATGCAAATGCATATGAAAGCTGTAAGGCGCACGGGCGTTATTCGGGAATATGATATGCATTCCCGCTCCGTCAGGGCAGGCTACGCGTTTATACTTCTGCTCTGCGTATTTATGGTTGTGCTTGCGGTGTTTCCGCTTGTGTGGGTTATTCTTGCGGGCTTCAAGGATTTGAAGGAATTCATGTCCAGCACCTCTATTCTGCCCACCTCCTTCAGCCTTAAGCCGTTTGCGGAAACGTGGTCGCAGCTGGGAATAGAGCGGAATTATCTGAACTCGCTCCTGTCCGTATTCGGAAGCGTCATCTGCGCGCTTATATTCAACGGGCTTCTCGGCTACGGGCTTGGAATACTGAAGCCTAAGGGCTACAAGACGGTAAAGAAGCTGGTTATGCTATCCCTTCTGCTGCCGACAACGATAAGCATTGTTCCGCTGTTCATGAATATACAGAAGCTCAATCTCGGCAACTCGTTTATCCCGCTCTGGCTCTCCTACGGCGCTAACGCAATGTATGTAATCCTGTTCGTTCAGTTTTTCGAGTCCCTTCCGCGCTCAATTATCGAGGCGGCGGATATTGACGGGTGCAGCCAGCTGCAAACCTTCTTCCGCATAGTGCTGCCGCTGTCAAAGCCCATATGCG
>CAZUTB010000518.1:1359-1698 GCA_964622905.1 uncultured Oscillospiraceae bacterium
TCAACGCCGCTGGGTCGGATTTCCTTCTGCCGTACCTTGTGCTTCGCGGAAGCGAAATGCAGACGGTTATGGTAAGGCTTTTCGTGTTCAGCACGGAGCAGACGGTCAACGCGGACACTATGATGCGCTCCGTTGTATTCTCGATGCTTCCGCCGATAATACTGTTCTTCATTTTCCAAAAACAGCTTACGGAGAACACGGTTTCTGTAGGAATCAAAGGATAGCTTCGCTTTCGGCGCAAGCAGGCTTGCGCCGAGTTTACATCATTTCCTTGTTTGGCTGCACCTCACGGTCAGGAAATGATGTAAGGAAACGACCTCCGGTCGCTCCTCGGGGCGG
>CAZUTB010000519.1:0-1695 GCA_964622905.1 uncultured Oscillospiraceae bacterium
TATGCGCTCCGGCGCAAAGCCCGCGTCGTCGTCGCTTGACATGTCAACGGCGCGGCCGTTTTCAAACAGCCATGTGCTGTTTCCTCCGCCAAGGTGCTGAACTATAATAGTGCATTGATTAAATGGCTTATGAAGCACTTCGTTTGCGCATTTTATTGCCATTGCGCGAGAATTGAGCGCGTGACCGCGACTTTCTTTTATTATTTCAGGAAGTCCTGTCAGCTTTGCAATGTCGCTTAATTCGTTCACCGTCACAGGGTCGCATATATACGCCTTAACACCGGCTTCATCGGCTATTTCCTTTGCCACCGCGCAAGCTACGTTTGATATGTGCGTATCGAGCCTTGATGCGAACATGTAATCAACCATTGCTTTTGTTATCTCGTATGTGCCTGTCGCGCAGGGCGGTATCATGCCGCCGCGCGCCATTACAAGCGCTATCTCATCGAGCGTTACGCCATTTTCCAAAAGCACCTGCATTACGCAGCTCTTGCGAAAGGCAAGCTGCTCCATCACAAATGTGAAAGGCTTGAGCTCTTCTTCCGTATGGCTTGCGCTTTTAGAAAAAACCTGCGTGAGCGTGTTGCTGTTGATGCCGTATACCGCGAATTTAGTGCTTGTAGACCCTGGATTTATGACGAGTATCATGTTTCTTGCCATTATGTGTACCATTGCCCCCTTAGTGAAAGCTTCCTTTGTTTTGGATTTGTGTCTATTGTAACTCCTGAGGCGTTGTTGTGTCTATAAGCGCATGTGAAAGCACAGAAATAAACTCGAGCATTGTGGGAGTCTGCGTTCCGTAATCGCCAAAAAGCCTGTCTAACGCTTCCTTGTTGCCTAAAAGCCATGTCCTTTCAATGGCGAAGCGAATGTCCTTATCCATGCAGCTTTTTGATATGCCGAGGCTTGAGTAGATCTCGGGATATACGTTTGTACTTAGTTTGTAAAGAAGCTCAGGTTGCTTATATACCTGTTCAAGTATCAGCCGAATGCACAGATAACCTTTGTATTTTGGATGCATGCCTATTGTGCGCAGCATGAACGCTGGAGATGGTAGCATAAGAGAGTTTCCTTTCAAAATGTTTGGCGCCAACAAAATGATTTTATATGGATATGACAAGAAATGCAAGCTCCGGCGGTTTATGCACGTTTTGGGGCGATTTAGCATTGATTACACAAAAATTACACAAAGTTTTCACAATGTTTATGCAAAAATGTAAATTGTCATACGCGATATTGGAGTCTACAAATTGTGACTTGGACAAATCCAAGCCACAATTTTAAAATAATATATTATTCTTCGGTAGATTTTTTGTATAGCTGGCGGTTATCAAGCGCCCACTGTCTTTCAGAGAAGCCGCCGGGCAGTGTTGAGGCCAGCGCGTCATACATTTCATAAAGGCGCGAGTCAAGAAGGTCAACCGTGCTCACGATTTCTGCTTCGGGGAACATGGGGTAGCGCGGGCTGCCATAATCCGGAATGCCGTGATGCGAGAGCAGTATGTGCTGGAGCATAGTGATTGTTTCGCCCTCAAGCAGAAGCTCCGCCGCCGCGCGCTCGATCATTGCAACGCCCATGTTGATATGACCCAGCAGCTGCCCTCGGAGGCTGTAGCCTGTAGCAAGGCCGAGATTGCCCACGGTAAGTTCATCTATCTTTGAAATATCATGCAGTATTATTCCGGCGGACACCAA
>CAZUTB010000520.1:0-1688 GCA_964622905.1 uncultured Oscillospiraceae bacterium
TTTTTCCGAATGGATAGTGTTATCGACGCTACGATTCGAATGCATTGAGCGCCATTTGACGTCATCTGTCCTATATCAGTGCGTTTGCATAGACTTTTCGGGCATTCCGATGCTATAATCATTTTGACTTATCCAGCCATCTATCGGCTGACGAAGGGGGGCGGCACTGTGCAAAAATTGAACCAACGGGAAAAACAAATTGTTGTTATGGTGATTTTTCTGATACTGGCCGCCATTGCCTGCCGCCACAGTCAATTTGATCGTATCGAGGATACGCTGTCCGTGATACTTGGCTTCCTGCGTCCCGGCATCTATATTGGCATGACCTTTGCGTGGGCCTTTTCGGTCAAGCAGCGGATATTGTCCGCCGAAGTTAAAAAATACTTGTTGCTCAGTGCAGCACTCATGATATTCTGGCTCGTTGTGCGGACGATTCGGTATAATGTGCCGGATGACTTCCCCGATTTGCAGCGTTATTGCTGGTACTGCTACTATATCCCGATGCTGCTTATCCCTATGCTCGGCGTCTTTGCGGCAACCTGCATCAATATGCCGGAGGAATACACGATTCCCCGGGGGGTGAAGCTATTATGCTTACCGGCGCTTCTCGTTATAGCTGCGGTGCTGACAAACGACCTGCACCAGACTGCGTTCGTGTTTCAGGGAGGCGTTATTGACAGAGGAACGAATTACACTTACGGCCCAGTCTATTTTGCAGCGGTTGCGCTGGTGGCTCTTGAAGCTGTCGCTTTGATGGGTCTCTTATGGAAAAAATGCAGGCTCCCCGGCAAGAGCAGACGATTACTGTTGCCATTGCTGCCGCCGCTGATTGGTTTTGTTTATGTGATCGCTTCTGTGACGCGCGCTCCTTATATCAAGCTTATTGCCGGAGATATGACGGCGGTAATATGGCTCATCATGATTACCACATACGAAGCCTGTATCCGCGCAAGGCTGATACCCTCCAACACGCGATATGACGAAGTGTTTCGGGCTTCCACGATCATGGCGCGGATAACGGACGAAAACTACGGCGTGCTTTATTGCTCAGACGGAGGTATGAGCGTTTGCCCGGAAATTTTGCGGCAAACAGAGCAGGGCCCCGTCATGCTTTCCGACAACATCCGCCTTTCGGGCGCAGCCATCACCGGCGGCCATGTGGTTTGGCAGGAGGATATGACGGAGCTCATCGGCGTTTTGAACGAGCTTAGGGAGACAAAGGAAAACCTTGAGGGCAGCAACGACTTTTTACGGGAGGAAACCAAGCTCAAAGCCCGTGAAACGCACATAGCGGAGCAAGATAGGCTTTATGGCGTAATACAGCGGGGGTCAAAGCGCCAGATTCAGCGCCTTGCCGAGCTGATGGACGCCTTTGAGCAAACGGACTGCGAAGAGGCGCGCAAAAAGCTTTTGGGGAAAATGGCCGTTATCGGGGCGTATATCAAGCGGCGCAGCAACCTGGTTTTTACAAGCGACAAGGCTCCTTTCCTTGATGTAAAGGATATTGGGCTGGCATTTGGAGAATCCATATCCAATTTAGAGCTATATGGCGTAGCTTGCGGCCTTGGCATCAGCCTGGAAAAACAGCTTGACGCAAGGCATGCAATGGCCATGTACGACCTGTTTGAAAGCGTTGCGGAGCATTTTGATATGAGCGTTCTCACCATCGTGATAAACGGCGGCGACCG
>CAZUTB010000521.1:0-1684 GCA_964622905.1 uncultured Oscillospiraceae bacterium
TTTTATGGCACTGCTTTGGCGGAAATGAACGCTTCGCAAGGCAGGTTATTGACGTTCGCCTTACAAATCCCTTCATGCCCGACGCACCCCAGCGCATCGCAACCGACACGAGCCAAAAGCTGCCGATACGCTTTGGCGAAACCCTGAAAGCGTATCACAGCCATTCGGGACTTTCCACCGCAAGCCTTCGCATAATCCCCTTTGTGCTTGCCGCTTACGTCCGCTATCTTATGGCGATAGGCGATGACGGCGAAGCTATGGCTGTAAGCTCCGACCCGCGCCTTGCGGAATTGCAGGAGAAGATTAAGGAGCTTAAGCTTGGTGGCGAAAACGCGAATTTGCACGAGATAGTGAAGCCCATCTACTCAGATGAAAGCCTGTTTGCCGTAAACTTATACAAAATCGGAATCGGAGATAAGGTAGAGGGCTACCTTAAGGAAATGCTGAGCGGCAAGGGCGCGGTAAGGAATGCGCTGGACGGGCTGTTTAAGTAAAGCTTTATAGAACCACACAAAAACGGGAGAGCGTTTGCTCCCCGTTTTTTGATGATAATTTCGATTGTTTTACAGCTCCACGCTGAACATATACGCGCTGCTTTCCTTTTCCCATCCGTTTAGGAAAACCTCCGCCGTCCAGTACTTCTCCGGATAAGGAATGCGCACGTTCTGACCAAGGATGATGTTCCGCGTTACGTCATACATCGCTCCTCCGTCATAGCCTTCCATCTTGTGAATAGCTGCGCTGTCACCCGAGAAAATCGCGAAGGCGAACTGAGAAATATAGGGAGTGCCAAAGTTACCGTCATTCTGCGGAAGGAAATCGACGCCGATAAAGCCTTCGGGAATCGGCGCTCCGGCTTTCATCAGCCTTCCGAAGAAGCCGTGCCACGGCTCCACATCGACGCCTTTTCCGTAAAAGTGGCTGAACAATATGTCATAGTCAAAGCCCGAACGGTACTCCTTCATTCCATCTAGCGTATCGAAAATTGCCTTCTTCTCTCCCTCGCCCGCCGTCGGCTCGCATTCCTTGCCGATGAAGCGCACAGCCGGCAGCTTTCTGTATTCAAAGCTCTCTACGCTAAAGCCGTTCTGCTGCTTCTTGGCGTATTCCGGCATGAAAAGCGCCCATTGAACGGAAGCGTCGCACTCCTTTAGGCAATTGACATAGCCGAACACCTCAACGGTATCCGTTCCCGAAGCGCCCGTCTTATTGCCGGCAAAGAGTTTTCTCACCTCGGGATTTAGCATTTTTGAAAAGTCCGCAAATATATATCCCTTTCGGGATGGAGTCTTTCCGGAGATACCGGGTTTATCTCAGACGCAGGTAAGCATAATCCAGGTTTCAAATCTTGTCAATATGCTGAATGGCTAATAAAATACTCTATCAGGCTATAATGAAAAAAATGACATCGGCGATATGGCAAAAGAGCGGGGGGCAAGTGACTCAGCGCAGCGATTTTGCGTATTCGAGCGGGGTCATGCCAGTATAACGTTTAAACGCCTTATAGAAGAAGGCGATGGAATTGAAACCGCATTCATTGGCAATATTCTTGATGTTTGCATCCGATTCGACAATCATTTTCTTTGCTTTTTCCACCCGATGCTGCAACAGCTGGGCGGAAAAACCACAGCCTGTTTCCTGCAGCAGCATGTGTCGCAGATAGGAAGCGCTGATTCCGACATGT
>CAZUTB010000522.1:0-1681 GCA_964622905.1 uncultured Oscillospiraceae bacterium
CAAGCTTTATATATTCGTTCGCCTGATGCGCCATATCCGGCTCATCCTCGTGCGTTGCGCCGAACGCCACTCCGCACTCAAGGCAGGAGGCATATGTGCCGCCGCCGATGGCATAAGCATAGCCGCGCCTTCCGGTAACCTCGGAATAGGAAGCGATAAGCGCCTGCACAAGCTCGCTCTCGGCAGGAACGTGGTGAGCGTGCTTTATATGGGTTATTTCATACTTCACTCCGCCCTTTGCAAGCACAGCGCCGAAGGTCTTCTGAAGCGCGTCCTCGCTCATGGAGATAGGGAAGCGAATATCAAGCGTAGCGCTGACATTTCCGTCCTTATCCACATTGAGCACACCGATATTCTGAGTAAGCTTCCCGCTCAGCTGATCCTCGCTGCGTATGTTAAGCCCTGTTCCGTCATAGCCGGGGCAGAACGCATCGGCAAGCGTCTTTACAGCGCCCTTTACTCCAAGCTCGCGAAGCATAAAGAGCAGCTTAACAAGCGCGTTATCGGCATCCTCGGGCATTGCAGCGTGACCCAGCTTTCCGTACACCGTGATTTTGAGCTTATCGGAGGACACTTCCGAAAGCTTGACGGAAATTCCGTTCTTATCGGCAAGCTCGCCGATTTTACTCTTCATTGCGGACATATCGGAAGTGAAGACCGCAGCGGACGCTTCTCCCGGAATAACATTAGAGCGGGAGCCTACGTTCATTTCTGCAATTTGCAGCCCGTCCTTTGTCTGCTTTCCGGTAAGCAGGGCGTTTATCGCGCCCTTTTCGATATTGATGACGGGGAAGGACGCATCGGGAGAAAAGCCCTCGCGCGGAAGGGTGCGGTGCTTTACATAATACTCAATATCCTCCATTCCGCATTCCTCATCGCAGCCGAGGATTAACGAAACCTTGCGCTTGAGCGGTATTCCCGCCGCCTTGACCGCCGCCATAGCGTAAAGCGAGGCGACCATTGGACCCTTATCGTCGCTTGTTCCGCGCCCGAATATCTTTCCGTCCTTTACGGTTGCGGAATACGGCTCGTTATCCCAGTTATCCCCCGCGGGAACAACGTCAAGATGCCCGAGAATCGCAAGCGCGCCCTCATCGCTTCCCTCGCCCATATCGGCGCGGACGGCATAGCCGTCAACATTGTCCGCGCTAAAGCCGAGCCGCTCAATATCGGCAATAGCCGTATCAAGCGCGCGGCGAACGTCCTTGCCGAACGGCGCGTTTGCGCAAGGCTCGCCCTTTACGGAGGGAACGCGAACCCAGCGGGCAACCGTTTCAATTATCTCATCGCGTTTAGCTTGCAGAAATTCTTCAATAGTCATATTATCGTTCCTCATTCCATCGCTTTTTTGAAACGCGAAAGCGCTTCCCCGAGAACAAACCGAGGCGCAGCAAAATTAAAGCGTATGAAGCCGTTTGCGTTTTTCCCGAATATGCGCCCGTCGGATACCTCGATTCGAGCCGCGCGGAAACGGCGCATCAGCTCGTCGTTATCCTTTGAGATTTCCGAGCAGTTGAGCCACGCAAGATAGGTAGCATCCTGCGGAGACATCCTGATTCCGTCTATCTCATCCATCGCCGCTTTGACGATTTCAGCGTTTCCGACAAGGTAGTTATTCAGCGCGTCAAGCCATTCATCGCCGCAATCATAGGCAACGCGAGTTCCCTCAAGCGCGAAGATA
>CAZUTB010000523.1:0-1681 GCA_964622905.1 uncultured Oscillospiraceae bacterium
GGCGCTATGGGAAACGGGAGTTTATGACAGAGCGCGGCAGAAGCTGTTTTCGACAATTTACGCGGACATGGTAAAGTCCCTGCGGAAGGTCAACGCGGACAACATTATCAAAAAGACGGGCAGTCTTATTGCGGTTGACACAAGCGCGTTTGATTGCGATTACTACCTTGCGCTTTCGGGCGACGCGCTGAGCATAAACAGCTTCATGGGCGAGTATATGGCGGCGTATTCGTGGGCTGAGTTCACAACCGCCTCACTCTTCAATATACTTGCAAAGGAGCAGGCGCAATAAGGAATAATGGGTTTCCCGCCACCGACTTATTGTCGAATTGCGTCACTTGCTTTGGAAACGCTGAAAATTCGGCGCTAGCCCGCTTGCTCCGAAAGCGTAGCGCCGGACGTTTTGTGGACATAAGACATTATAATTAACTATGTATTATGCGATTAATATCTCAACTGTACAAAGCATGACGCAAGGGATAATTCCTGCATTGTTATCAATCCGCGTGAACGGTGCATCCATAAAAGGATTCATAGGAGGTTATTATGCAAAAGAAACTTCTGCTGCTTTTGATGGCGCTGCTGATGGTGCTTCAGCTTTGTCCCGCGTCGGCGGAGTCCGAGCTGGACGCCTACGACAGCCCCGATGTTATCATAGGCATACCGACGGGAGCCGCCGCCATGAGCGCTGCGGAGGCTCGCTTTCCAAACGCGAAAAAGCAGTATCTCACATCGGATAACGACGGATATATCTCCGTTCTCTCCGGCAGGATAACCGCTTACGCGTATGACGCCGTAATACTCAAATATGCCTGCGAGGAAAACCCGGGGCTGCGGCTTCTGGATGAAACCTTCGGACAGACAGATATTTCCGTTGGAATATCCAAAAAGCGCGAGGATTTGCTTGCGCCCATTAACGCCTTTATTGAGGAGCTTATTTCCTCCGGCGTTCGCGATGAGATGCTCAAAAGGTGGCTTCTTGGCGCGTATACCGCAGAGCAGAAGATTGACGAGCCGGAAGCACCGGAAATGACGATTCGCGTCGGAACGTCGGGCAGCGTTGTCCCGATGACGTATTACGGCGCCGACCAGTCGCTTACAGGCTTTGATATCGAGCTGCTTGAGCGCCTTGGGCTTAAGCTCAACGCGAAGATTGAAATTTCCGTAATGAATTATGATTCGCTTGTTGCGGGGCTTGAGTCCGGCAAGCTTGACATCGTTGTCGCGAATCTTAACATAACCCCCGAGCGCGCGGAGAGAATCATTTACTCGGAGCCGTATATGACCGCCTCTACCGGTCTTGTTGTGAAAAATAACGCAAGCACAGAAACGGCAGTCTTCAGCTCTACCGAGGATTATCAAAGGTATTTCACCTCCGGAAAAAAGCTCGGAGTTACTACCGGTACTATATTTGACGTAATGTCAAGCGAGCTTTTCCCAGACGCTCAGCTGCTGCATTACAACACCGCGTCCGACCTGATTGTTGCGCTGAACGCAGGCAAGATTGACGGCTATCTCGTTGACGGACCTATGGGCTATTCGCAGTGCCTTATCAACGACACGCTGTGGATGCCGGATGTAATCATCAAGGATGATAATTACGGAATAGCGCTGGCTCTCGGAAATGACGAGCTGTGCGCACAAATGAATGAGATTATCAAGAAATACAGAGCCGATGGAA
>CAZUTB010000524.1:0-1659 GCA_964622905.1 uncultured Oscillospiraceae bacterium
GTTTCTCCCGCTTGCAATTGCGGCTTAACGCTGTTATCATTCAACCGGATGGGCAGGAGCTTGATTTATTTATGCGGGAATATCTAAGCCATCGTAGCCTTTGCAGAAAGATATTGTCCTTAACAAAACGGACGTGCAATAGCACAAAACGGACGGTAAGCGATATGGAAGCGATTAAGCTCGAATGGTTTTCGGAGGACAGGGGATTTCCCTTCTACATACAGTTCGGAAGCCATGAACGCGACATGAGCGTTCATTGTCACGAGGATTTTTCGGAGCTGTCATTGGTTGCTGAGGGAACGGCAAAGCACATAGTAAACGGTTGCGAGTACCCTCTGCGCAGGGGCGACGCTTTTGTTATTCATACCGGCACCTCGCACGGCTTTTGCGAGCCGCGCGGCTTTCATCTCATAAATATTATGTTTCGCCGAAAAATGTTCTTTTCCTCCGCCATAGATATAAGTAAATGCGAAAGCTTTCACGCCCTGTTTGATAAGCCGCCGGAGGACGGGAGCTTCAATAGCCGCCTGCATCTTTCACCCGAGGACGCCAAAGAGTTTATAAGGCTTTCGGAACGCATGGCAGAGGAGTGCGGAAACAGGGAGGCGGGATATCAAACCGCTCTGCGCGCAGGCTTCCTTGAGCTTTGCGTGCTTTTGTGCAGAAAGTATTCGGGCGCGCCTAGGATTAAAAGTGAGAGCGATGGCGCAGCGGCGGCGCTTATGTATATGGAAGACCATATGACGGAGGAGCTTTCGGCAGAGCGGCTTGCTGATATAGCGGGGCTTTCCGTAAGGCAGCTTTCGCGCGTGTTCGTTTCGCTTTACGGGCTTCCGCCGATGAAGTACGCCGCGGAGCTGAGAATGGACAGGGCGCGCAGACTACTTGCCGAAACCGATAAATCCATAACCGAGATAGCCTTCTCCTGCGGCTACCTGGACAGCAACTATTTCTCGCGCGTTTTCGGAAAAAAGGTCGGAATGACACCGGAGGAATATAGAGGAAGGCATAGCGGTAAGCATACTTGACGGTATTGAAACGTGTTTGCTATAATTTCGCAAGGGAGGAATGCGAATGAAAATTGTATCTGTGCGAAGCCATCCGGAGATGAAGGAGCTTTTCATTTCCTATTTCCAGCTCCGCTGGAGCAGCCCCGAGAGCGCTCCGGTTTACCGCGACTGCATAACATCCTGCCTCGGCTCGCGCTCGCCGCGTCCGCCGGGGTATCTGCGTATGGACGGAGATAACGTCGCGGGCGGCGTCGGGCTTATTACGAATGATTTCATAAGCAGAATGGATTTGCTCCCTTGGCTCTGCGCGCTTTATATAGAAGAAAAATATCGCGGGCATCGCCTTTCGGCGCTTCTGATTCAGGCGGCGAAGGACGGCGCAAGGGACGCGGGCTTTTCCGAGCTTTTCCTCTGCACGGGTCATATCGGCTATTATGAGAAATTCGGCTTTTCCTATATCGGGGATGGCTATCATCCGTGGGGAGAAACAAGCAGGATATACAGAACAGAGCTGTAATTGGAAAGGAATGGATTTATACGGAAGACAAAAAGGAACTGCGCGGGCTTTCTGCCGCCGAGGTTGCCGAAAGGCGCGCTCGCGGCGAGGTGAACACGCCGCCTAAGGACCCGGGCAAGACGGTATGGCAGA
>CAZUTB010000525.1:0-1651 GCA_964622905.1 uncultured Oscillospiraceae bacterium
CGCGCTTACGTGGACCGTTTTGCCCGCAGCTGGCATCGGTTTGCAACCACAGACCTATTTCCTGATACGCGCATATTATATGCTAAGCGAAAAGAAAAGTAAAGCGAAATTTCTCTTAAAAGATGGAAAAATGCAGAACCTGCCGATATAAAACGTTATTTATCGCAAGTAATGCGCGCTTACATCTTCTCCGGCGCTTCAATTCCGATGAGATAAAGACCGGTTTTAACCGTATCCCTTATCATTCTCGTCAGCAGAACCTTGGCGGCAACATCTTCCGGCTCGCCGTCCAAGATTCTATGCTCGTAGTAATACTTGTTGTAGGCTTGGCAGATATCCGTTACCGCGCGGGTTATAAGGCTCGGCTCATAGCGCGCGGCGGCTTCCTTCACAACGTCGGGGAAGCGCGAAAGCAGCCTCAGCGCCTCCTGCGCCTCGTCATCGCAGAGCGCCTTGAAATCAGGCTCTGCGGGCGCAATTCCCGCGTCCGCAGCCTTTTGCAGCAGCGAGCAGCAGCGCGCGTGGGTGTACTGAACGTAGGGACCGGTTTCGCCGTCAAAGCTCAGCACTCTGTCCCACCAGAAATCAATATCCTTGATTCTGTTGTTGGTCAAATCCGCGTAAACAACAGCGCCTATGCCTACCTGACGCGCAACCTTTTTCTTGTCGGGCAGCCCGGGGTTCTTTTCCTCAATTACCTCAAGCGCCTTTTCCTCGGCAAGCTTGAGCAAATCCTCAAGGAAAACAATGTGACCCTTTCTTGTGGAAAGCGTCTGCCCTTCATAGGAAATCATACCGAAGGAAACATGCTTGAGGTTCTTCGCCCAGTCGTAGCCCATCAGCTCCACAACCTTGAACCACTGGCGGAAGTGCAAATCCTGCTGATAGGCGACAACGTAGAGGCACTGGTCAAAATCGTAGGTATCCTTGCGGTAAAGCGCGGCGGCAATATCGCGGGTAGCGTAAAGCGTCGCCCCATCCTTTTTGACAATAAGGCAGGGAGGCATACCATACTCTTCAAGGTCAACAATCTTCGCGCCCTCGGATTCCTTGAGCAGCCCCTTTTCGCTCAGCTCGTCAATAACGCGTCCCATCTTGTCGTTGTAAAAGCTCTCTCCTGCGTAGCTGTCAAAGGTTATTCCGAGCAGCTGATAAACCTTTTCGGTGTCGCGCAGGGTAAGCTCCTTGAACCATTGGAAAAGGCGGGTCGCTTCCTCGTCGCCCTCCTCAATCCTCTTGAACCATGTGCGTCCCTCGTCGTCAAGGCTCGGGTCCTTCTCCGCTTCCTCGTGGAACTTGACGTAAAGCCGCAGAAGCTCGCTTACGCCCTTTTCGGTTACCTCCTGCTCGCTTCCCCAAGTCTTGTAGGCGTAGAGCATTTTGCCGAACTGCGTTCCCCAGTCGCCGAGATGGTTGATGGAAACCGTTTTGTAGCCGAGAAAGCCGAAGATACGCGCAAGGGAATGCCCAAGCACGGTTGTGGTCAGATGCCCTATTGAAAAGCGCTTGGCGATATTGATGGAGGAATAGTCAAGGCAGATGGTCTTTCCGCTGCCGACGGATGAGCTGCCCCATGCGCCGCCCGCGTTCTCAACATTCTCAAGCGTTCTTTTCGCAAAGCTCTCGCGGTCAAGGAAGAAATTAAGATAGC
>CAZUTB010000526.1:0-1644 GCA_964622905.1 uncultured Oscillospiraceae bacterium
TATTCAAGCCACGGCATATGGTAAACAGCCGCAAAGTTGATATTACGCATAGAAATTCCTCCCTATTTTTGAACAATTATCGTTGAATATGCCGGAATCGTTCCATCGGTTACAGAGCCGAACAGAAGCGCGTTTTGAGAGATTTCCGTCAGCTCGTCCGCGCCGTCAAGCGCCTGAGCGTCCGCACTTAGGTTATGCACCACAAGAATTTTATCGGTTTCGGACTCGCGCATATACGCCATCAGCTTCGGATTGCCGGTTTCTATCGGCGCAAGCGTTCCTGAAAGGAGCGCGTCATGCTCGCGCTTGAGCCTTGCAAGCGAGCGAACATAGCTGTATATGGAATCAGGGTCATCCTTCTGCTCTGCAAGCGTAAGCGTTTTTTTGTTGTACACGCTTTCGATAAACGTGCATTGCGCGCTGTCGCCCGCGCCCCAAAGCATCGGGGTTCTGATTTGCTCGTCCGGCTTAGCTCCCTGCATTCCAAGCTCCTCTCCGTAGTAGAGGAAGGGGTTGCCGCCGAAGGTCAGCAGTATTCCCGCCGCAAGCTTGTAGCGTTCAGGCTTGCGTTTGAGCTGAGAGAGTATTCGCGTCTGGTCGTGATTTGTAAGAAACACAGCGTCAAGGAAATCCGCGTTGACGCTTTCGCATTCCTGCTCAATTTCACAAATCTGCTTAAGGAATGTGCTTGCGTTGCCTCCGTTGTTGAGAAGTGAAATCACCTTTTCGCCGAAATCGAAGTTGAACACGCTGTCGATTCCCGAAAGAATATCCTTGCGCTTTTCTAGAGAATCCCACGCCTCGCCGACAATGTAGCAATCGGGATATTTTTCGCGCAGAGCCGTTTGAAATTCCTTGAGGAATTCACCGGAAAGAGCGGTTTCCTGCTTGAGGCTCGTTTCACCGTAAGCGAAAAAATGGCTTGTTGCGTCCAGACGGAAGCCGTCAACGCCCATATCCAGCCAGAACAGAGCAATGTCCGTAAGCTCTTGCTTTACCTCGTCGTTTGAGAGGTTCAAATCCGGCATTCCGTCCCAGAACACTCCGTAGTATTTGCCTGCGGCGCTGTCGTGCCATGCCGCGCCGCCCAAGGGCTTTGCGCTGAGCAGGGCAGGGTCGTCGCTTGCTTCGTCAAAAAAGCGGTACCAGCTTTTCTTTTCGCCTCCGTTAAGCGCTTCCTGAAACCACGGGCAGTCCGTCGAGGTATGATTGAGAACCAAATCCAGAATTACCGCAATACCCTTTTCGTGAGCCGCGCTGATAAGCGCCTTCAAATCCTCGTTGGTTCCGTAATCGGGGTCAATCCTGCGGTAATCTATGGTATCATAGCCGTGGTCGCTCTTGGCGTCAAATACGGGCATAAGCCATAAGCCGCCGACGCCGAGGTCTGAAAGGTAATCGAGCTTTTGCGCAAGCCCGTTGAGGTCGCCTATTCCGTCGCCGTTGCTGTCCGCAAAGGCGCGAACATAGATTTCATAGAATGTTCCGCGCGGAGCCTCCGCCGATGCACTGAGCATCGGCGAAAGCATAAGCGCCAGAGCCAATAAAACGGCGAAGATTCGCTTCATTGCCATTGTGTCACTCCTTGACAGCACCGGACGACAGCACCTGCGTCATATACTGCTGGTTTATCGCGAAAATGAT
>CAZUTB010000527.1:0-1636 GCA_964622905.1 uncultured Oscillospiraceae bacterium
AGAACCTGCTGGGCGAAACTGTATATTACGGAGAGGACGGCTCGCGCGAAGGCGTGAGCCGTCAGGGTCTTTTCGGCGAAACCGATTATTACGACAGGAACGATGACTTTGTCGGCAAAAGCCACAGGGACATAACGGGCGTAGAAAATTATTTCGACAGCAAAGGCAAAAAGGTCGCCGAAAGCTGCAGGGATATATTCGGCGAAACGAATATAGACAGGTCTGCTTCGCACGGAGATGACGGGTTCGGCAGAGATGACATCTTCGGCGGAGATTCATCGGGATTCAAAGCGTTTGGGACTGATGATTCGTCAAGATTTGACGTATTTGGTGATGACAAAGGTGAGGATTCGTCGGGCTTTGAAGCGTTTGGTAATAACGATGATTCATCCGATTTTGGCGACAGTGATTCCTCCGACTTCGATATATTCGGAGATGAGTAAGGCAGGGCGCTGCAAGGAATAGTAAGCACAAGCCAAATTTACGAACGAGCATACGAAAACAGACGGAGCGATATCCGTCTGTTTTGTTTATTGGGCAGATATAGAATCTTCCACCGCTACATATCACACCTTCATATATCGCACCCGTCAGCAATTCGCAAGCTCCTCGGGGGTTATATCCACAAGCACAACATCCTCGCCTATCTTCTGAATCCTGTCCCACGGAACGGCGATTCCGGTTTTTTCGCCCTTAATGGATTGCAGAAGATTGAAGCCGCCCGGGACAACCAGCGCGGTTACGCAGCCCGTTTCCGGAACGAACTCGATATCCATAACGTGCCCAAGGCTTTTCCCGCTCACAAGGCTGACAACATCCTTCTGCCGAAGCTCCGATAAGCTCATTGCCATCACCCGAAGCATGGTATGCTTGTCGGTGCTTTTTTATGTTCGGGTGTCCATAACACGAAGCGCGGCAACTCCCCTGCATCCTTTATGTTCCCGTTGCCTCAACGTGCTTTCGCATATGCGCAAGCGCGTTTTTTTCAAGCCGCGAAACCTGCGCCTGCGAGATTCCTATCTCTCCCGCAACCTCCATCTGCGTTTTGCCGTCATAGAAGCGCATTTTGAGTATTCTGCGCTCGCGGTCGGTAAGGCGCGTCATCGCGTCGCCTATCGCAATGTTTTGCAGCCAAAGCTCGTCCATGTCCTTCTCATCCTTGACCTGATCCATTATGTAAAGCGCGTCGCCGCCATCGTTATATATTGGCTCGAAAAGCGAAACGGGGTCCTGAATAGCCTCAAGCGCGAAAACCACATCCTCGCGCGGAACCTGCATTTCCGCCGCAAGCTCCGTAACCGTCGGCTCGCGCTTGAGCGTTCCCGAAAGCTTTTCGCGCGCCTGCATTGCCTTGTAAGCGGTATCCCTGAGCGAGCGGGAAACCCGTATTGAGTTATTATCACGCAAATAACGGCGGATTTCGCCTATAATCATCGGAACAGCGTAGGTTGATAAGCGAACGCCAAGCTCCGTATTGAAGTTGTCAAGCGCCTTTATAAGCCCGATGCAGCCCACCTGAAACAAATCATCCGCATTCTCGCCCCGCCCGCCGAAGCGCTGCAATATTGAAAGCACAAGCCGCAGATTTCCCTGAACAAACTCATCCCGCGCCCGTTTATCCCCCGCATGAACGAGC
>CAZUTB010000528.1:0-1636 GCA_964622905.1 uncultured Oscillospiraceae bacterium
TCGACAAAGCGCGTTGCCTGCGCGTTGCTCGGCAGCACCACCGCGCCCGCGTCGGTAAGCTTCTTCGCGGTCTTGCTCAGGCATTGCGGATCGCCTTCCGTGCCGCAAACCTCTGCAACCACGCACAGATGCCTTCCGTTCGCCTCGGCGTCCGCCTTGGCCGCAACAATCGCATCCGCAAGATCCGCAGCGGGGTCTTCATGCGAACCAAAGCCGATTACGCAATCGACCATAATGACCGCACATTCCGGATCCTTGCCGTCCGTTACAACGCGCTCTGCGCGCAGGCTCGGATCGATCATCGGATGCGGACGGCCGACGGTGAATTCATCGTCGCCAAAGTCAAGGAACGTATGCTCCTTGCTCTTTCCGCCCTTCGCGTCCGCCAGCTTGTCGCAGGCGTTAAGCGGGATGTTGCTGTAAATGTGGCCCAGCTTGCCAATCATGAGCTTCATGGCTTCGTCGCAGAGCGTACCGCCGGTGTAGAAGCCGCGCACATACTTCTGCGTCTTTGCCATCTTGCCGGCAATTTCCTTGGCCAGCGCATTAGCTTTGTCCTGTCCCATCGTGAACTCTACGAAATCCGTGACAGGTTCGCCCTTGCTCAGCGCGACTGCCTTATGGGCTGCATCCTCAAGAGATACCGCCGCCGTCAGGCCGAAGGATTCGATCTCCTTGCGGTCGCCGCCGATGAAAATAACGACGGTGGGCTTTCCGGTCTTCGCCGCAAGCCCCAGAATTTCGGTGGCAATCTCCTTGGCCGGAGGCTTGCTGATGAGCGTAATGATCTTGGTCTTCGGGTCATTTTTAAGCGCATCCAGACCGAGCTTCATCATCAGGCCGCCGATCTCCTTCTTGAGGTCGCGTCCGCCGGTGCCGATGACCTGCGATACGCCGCAGCCAAGCTGATCGATAATGGAGCTGACGTCCTGCGTGCCTGTGCCGCTCGCGGCCACAATGCCGATGTCCCCCGCCTTCACAACGTTGGCGAAAGCAAGCGGGACGTTATTGATAATCGCTGTTCCGCAGTCCGGACCCATAACGAGGAGTTCCTTTGCATAAGCGCACTCTTTGAGCGCTTTCTCTTCCTCGATGGTCACGTTGTCGGAAAACAGCATGACGTTGATGTCGTTGTCAAGACAGCTCTGCGCCACATCCGCGGCGTGCCGTCCGGGTACGGAGATGACCGCCATGTTCAGGTCGGGGTCAATCTTGATCGCACCGTCAAGCGTCGGCGGGTAGTAAGCGGCCTCCTTGGCCTCCGACTTCTTGTTGAGCAGTTCCTCTACCTTTTTCTGCGCGGCTTCAAAGGCCTCTTCACTCTCGCACTGCACGGCAACGAAAAAGTCGTTGGGCGTGATCTCCGCGTCAAACTCCGGCGTAGCTACGCCGATGTTATGCGCGATTTCCACATTCAGATCGGTACCCATACCGACGAGCGCTTCGCTAATACCGTCGAGCTTTTTGAGGTCCTTGGAGATAAGCATGAGGGTAACGGAATCATAATACGCGTTTTTCCGGATTTCCAGCTGAATCACTTGTACATTCCCTCCATTCTACTCTTGCAGCGCGAGCGCAACGCCGGTGAGCATGTCCGCGCCGGATGTGGAGCCAATGGTGAGTACACGACTCGCCG
>CAZUTB010000529.1:0-1632 GCA_964622905.1 uncultured Oscillospiraceae bacterium
CCGACCCGCACCCCGAAGGCCAACAAGGCCACTCCCGCGCCCATCGTGGACGATAACAGCGAGGGCGACAATACGGATGAGAATTTCGGCGATGATGCTCCTGTCAATACAGAAGCGCCCGACGATAATGTGCTTGACCTTTCCGACGACGGCGATGACAGCACGGCGGTGAATGACGATACGGTTGACATTCACGAGGAGAAAACCTCTCCCGACAGCGCTCCCTTGGTTATAAGCGCCCAGCTGCCCACCGAGAAGCTTGACGCGGTTGCGCTCGCGGTGCTTAACGGGCTGCCTGTGCGCAATAATCCAATGCAGTATGCCGCTATAACCGGATATCTTTCCGAGGGAGATCCGGTGCGCGTTACCGCCGAGGTAACGGGCGAGGACAGCAAGGTTTGGTACGCCGTTTCATATAAGGGCGTCTGGGGCTATGTCGCCTCCGATTTGCTGGCGTTCGTTGCCGACCCCGCGCCTTATTCCGGCGCTCTTGCTTCCGCAACCGCCGAGCCGCTTGATTATGATACCACCCGCGATTCCATTTTCGGCTATGTTACCTCCGCCTCTCTGCTTATGCGCTCCGAGCCGGACGCGGCGGCGGATAACGGAATCACGCGCCTTTCTAAGGATGATTTGGGCATGATTGTCACCGCGGACGAAACATGGGCTGAGATAATTACGGGCGAGTATGAGGGCTATGTAAGCGTCAAGTATTTTAAGCCCTACACGCTCGCGGAGCTGAGCAACCTTATGAGCAATAAGGATTTTGCGGATAAGATTGCCGCGTATCCCGTCCCCGAAAGCGTTATTGCCGAGTAAGCAGCGCAAAGGTGCTTATCTTGTTTATATTGTTTATATTGAGAGCCTGCGGTTTCGCAGGCTCTTTTCTGATGCGCTTGTTTTGTGTATATTGACGATTAACTGTTTATGTTCACGTTTGCTTATGGTCTTTAATTGCCGTTTTCCGAGCTAAAAATAATTTTGAGAATTTTTCAAAAACCTGTTGACTCTGACGCTGCGTAATGGTTTATACTCCGTTTGTGCACAAGAAAAGGGGTACTCCAAACGAAAGGGTGAGGGAAATGAAGGACGCGGGAGAGCTTACAGTAAGCGAGGTGGCGCAAAAGAGCGGCGTTACCGTCAGAACCCTGCATTACTATGATTCACTGGGGCTGCTGCACCCCGGCAGAGTTACGGAGAGCGGCTACCGAATGTACGGAACCGAGGCGCTTTTGCGCCTTCAGGAAATACTGTTTCTTCGCGAGCTGGATTTCTCTCTTGGCGATATTGGGGCGGTTCTGGACAGCCCCGAGTATTCGCGCAAGGACGCTCTGCAAAAGCAGCGCGAGCTGCTGGAGATGAAGCGCGAGCGACTTGACGGGCTTATCGGGCTGATAGGTGAAATGCTTGACGGAAAGAACAACATGAAGCTTGAAAGCTTCGACGAAAGGAAGATTGAAATGAAGAAGAATGAGTTTGCTAAGGAAGCTAAGGAGCGCTGGGGAAAGACCGCCGAGTACGGCGAGTTCAGCAAAAAGACCGAGAGCTACGGCGAAAAGGAGTGGGCTAAGACGGACGACGCAATGAGCGCAATGCTCGATAAGGCGGCGGCGATAAGGTTTGAGAAGCCGG
>CAZUTB010000530.1:0-1631 GCA_964622905.1 uncultured Oscillospiraceae bacterium
ACGAGGGAATTGCGAGCTGCATCGCCCATATAACTCCCGCCGCGCTGTCCTCAACCGCCGTGAATGGGAAGAAGCCTCTTACGGGCATCGAGCCTGTCTGCCCGAACTTTTCAATGCGTATTCCGTGGCAAGCCCAGCTTTGCTCAAGCCCTAAATCCTCAATGTTTTCGCGGCATAGCCGCCCCTCGGCGCTCCATGCGCTTCTTGCGCGGTAAAGATACATTTTTCCTGCGGCGTCGCCCTCGTCAAACGGCGTCAGCCCGCCTAGGCTCACGCTGCTCAGCATTTCTGCGGTTATCGGAGCGTCGGAGCCGTTCTCAAGCTCCGTATAGACCCTTACGGCTCTTTCTCCCTGCCTGTGGCTTACGAAATGCCTTATGGTAATTCCGCGCGCGTCCCTGAGCGTTGTAACAATCTCGTTGTCCGTCCTTTCCTGAGAAAAGAAGCGCATTCCCGCGCTCGTTCCGCTTAATGCCATCGTAGCGCCGTTGCCGTATGCGTTGGGCAAAAAGTCGCCGCGAAGGTAAGCCTGCGCAATGATTTCCTGCGCGCACTTCTTTTCCTTCGCCTGCTCCTTCATTTTTGCGGGAATAAGGGTCATCCCGACCCGCCCTGCGTCATCCTCGGCGTACCTGAGCAGCATATCACCTAAGTAGAATTCGCTTATCGTTTTCATACTAATCTCCTTGTTTTTGATTTCCGTAACGTTTCGCTTTATCCCTATTATACTTATATCTGCCTGTCGGTTCAATACCCTCCGCGCATTTTCCTGCATGATTTTTGTTATGCGAGATATGCGTTTGCAGGAAAAACAAAACGTTTTAGTTTGACAATACTGCTCTGTTGTGAGAGAATAAATGCATAATCGGAAGTATGGCAGAACAGAGAATAAAACTAAACTCGTTATCAGGCGGCGCGAATGAGCCTTCCGATTTTCGCCGCCGATTGGAGGAAAGTATATGGATTTCAGGTTTGCAATTATGGGCGCTGCCAACATAGCGAATAAGTTTTGCGACGCGGTTTCGCGCCTTGATGGGGTAAATATCTGCGCGGTTGCGAGCAAATCCCTCGAAAGAGCGAAGGCGTTTGCCGATAAGAATAAAATACCATCGGCTTATGACGATTACGCGGAAATGCTCAAAACAGAGCAGCCGGACGCGGTCTATATCGCCGTTACGCAGAACGACCATTACCGCCTCTCAATGCTCGCTCTTGACTACGGAGTTCCCGTTCTCTGCGAAAAGGCGATGTTCCTTAATTCCAAGGACGCGGAGGCGTTCTTTTCCCGCGCCGAAAAGGACGGAGTTTTCGCAATGGAGGCAATGTGGAGCCGCTTCCTTCCCGCGATAAACAAGGCGAAGGAATGGATTGACGCGGGCAAGATAGGCGAGGTAGTTTTTGCCGATTTCGGAATTGGCTTTGCCGCGCCCAATGACCCCTCAAACCGCTATTTCAGCCCCGAACTTGGCGGCGGAGCGATGTACGATATCACGGTCTACGGCTATGATATTCTTACGTGGGTGCTTTCGCGGAAGGTGCTGTCCTATCAGAGCAAGGTTGTGAGGGGCGGCACGGGAGTGGACGCAACCGAGGTTGTATTGCTTGACATGGAGGGAAATGTTCCCGCGCTT
>CAZUTB010000531.1:0-1629 GCA_964622905.1 uncultured Oscillospiraceae bacterium
GCGGATTTCAAATGAAGGGGTTTTACCCCTTCATTGCATCCCCAAAGCAACAATCATGTTTAACAGAATGATAAATTCATTTATTTCATGTTGAAATTAATAGAAAGCGCGTTTATAATTCATATATACAAATAACGCTTCGGAGGCGAACTGACATGACATATCGCGAGAATTACGAAAAATGGCTCAGGGATTTTGCCGATGACACGAAAACGGTTCAGGAGCTTACGGCGATAAGCGGCGATGAAAAGGAAATCGAGGACAGGTTTTATTGCGAGCTTTCCTTCGGCACGGCGGGAATGCGCGGAGTTCTGGGCGCAGGAAGCAACCGAATGAACGTCTACAACGTCCGCCGCGCAACCAAGGGGCTTGCCGAGTATATATTGAAGGCGGGGAAAAGCGAACGCGGAGTAGCGATTGCTTATGACAGCAGAAGGATGAGCCCCGAGTTTGCTAGGGCGTCCGCGCTTGTGCTTTGCGCAAACGGAATTAAGACTTACCTCTTTGACGCGCTTCGTCCCGTCCCGATTCTTTCCTATGCGGTAAGGCATCTTCACACCTTTGCGGGCATAGTCATCACCGCAAGCCATAACCCGCCGCAGTACAACGGCTATAAGGTTTACGCGGAGGACGGCGCGCAGATAGGCCCCGAGGTCGCGGATGAGATAACCAAGGTTATCCGCTCTACGCCTTACACCGAGGCGCGCGAGATGGATTATGACAAAGCCATTGCGTGCGGGCTGCTCAAAATCATAGGCAACAAAGAGGTTGACGATGATTATATCGCCGAGCTTAAGACGCTTACGGTTCAGCCTGAGCTTTTGAAGCGCGAGGGCGGAAAGCTCAAGATTGTCTATACTCCGCTGCACGGAAGCGGAAATGTTCCCGTGCGCAGAATCCTTCGCGAGGTCGGAGTAACCAATGTTTCTGTGGTCAAGGAGCAGGAGCTGCCCGACCCGAATTTCTCAACGCTCAAGGTTCCGAACCCCGAGGACCCCGCCGCGTTCACGCTCGCTATGAAGCTTGCAGATGAAACCGGAGCGGACGTTATATTCGGAACAGACCCCGACTGCGACCGCCTCGGCGTTGCGGTGAGGGATAAGGAGGGCAAGTTCGTCCTGCTTACCGGCAATCAGATTGGCTGCCTCCTGCTCTATTACATCCTCTCCGCTAAGAAGAAGAACGGAACGCTCCCGAAGAACGGTGCGGTCGTCAAGTCCATTGTATCCACGGAGCTGGCAAAGGCCATATGCGATGACTTCGGAGTGAGCATTTTCAACACGCTCACCGGCTTTAAGTTCATCGGCGAAAAGATTCAGCAGTTCGAGGAAAGCGGAAAGTACACCTTCCTATTCGGCTTTGAGGAGAGCTACGGCTTCCTTTCCTCCACCTTTGTGCGCGATAAGGATGGAGTTAACGCCTCCCTGCTCATCACCGAGGCTGCCTGCTCCTGCATGGCTGAGGGCAGAACGCTCTATGATATGGTTGAGGAAATGTTCGGGCGCGGGCACGCATTCCGCGCGGGAACCATCAGCGGCGTCGCGGAACGCACGGCTTTTGAATACGTTCGCATCTTCGAAGAAAAGCTGGGCAAGACGTTTCGCCGCGCGGAGCGCGAGCGCATCGCCA
>CAZUTB010000532.1:0-1623 GCA_964622905.1 uncultured Oscillospiraceae bacterium
ATATATATATATATATTCGGGCAAAAAAGAGCGCCGCATTTCTGCGGCGCTCTCCTGTTGCTCTAATGAATTAGAAGCGGCTCTGATTCTGACGCTGTGCATCGAAGCAGGCGCGGCAGTAAACAGGGCGATCTCCACGGGGCTGGAAGGGCACCTGAGTGGTGCAGCCGCAGCCATCGCAGATTACTTCGTACATCTGGCGCTCGCCACCACCCTGACGGCCGTTGGAAGCACGGCGGGCAGCACGGCAAGCGGGGCAGCGGCCGGGCTCGTTCTGGAAGCCCTTTTCCGCGTAGAAAGCCTGCTCGGAAGCAGTGAATACGAAGTCATTACCGCACTCGCGGCACTTAAGAGTCTTGTCCTGATACATAGTTGAAAACCTCCTCGTTATTTCCTCGACCCATTAGCAAAGGACCCATAAGCTTTTCCATTCCCTGCATCGGTTTTGGATCGATGAACGAAGGAGGAACTAAACCAAATGTTTTCCTTACCTGGGCTGGGCACTGAATAATTATAGCACAGGTTTACAGCTTTGTATACCCATTTGACAAAAATAATTATCCGCGTGCCGAAATAGTCGGATATGCTCACATATTCACGGCGGAGGCGCTTTGCTTTCCTCTGCCGTTCATTATGGGGATGCGCCTGTTTACCCATCCGCATATGGGCATATAAGCAAAAAGGAGAACGATGCTGACCGCAAGGCTTCCGACAGTATACAAAGCCGTATCGCATATTCCGAGCTTTTGCGCAGCAAGCGTTATAGCCGCGTAAGGCAGTATATGAGTAGCGACGACAAAAACCGTGTTCTGACCCCATGTCTTTATAACCGAAATGCCGCTCAAGAGAGCGCACAAGCCAAACAGCGAAACACTTCCGGTTATTCCGAGCAGCAGGAAGCACCAATAGTTGCCAAGCGTCATATCATACATTGATAGATTCGGATTCTTCGCCGTATAAAGCGCTGTGAGCAGAATAAAGGCGCAGGCAGACAATAAAATAAAGACTTTCAGGAGATAAGGCTTCATTGCTTTGCTTAGTACGGAAAGGGCGCTGCCCAGCGCGTAAAATCCAAGAGCGATGACAGCCTTATCCAGTCCAAAGAGAATAAAGACCTTGAAAGAGTAAATGAAATAGCCCAAGATGAAGCAGGCAGCCGAAAGCGCAAGCCTTGCCCAAAGCGGCATGGAGCCGAGCCGAACAAGCCCGCCAAGCACGGATATTTCAAACAGGGTGATAAAGAACCAAACGGGGATGTTGAAAGCAACCCTTCCGTTATAATAGAAGATAGTCGCGAATATTTCCGCCGCCGACATCTGAATATTCCGCATTCTCATTTCGATAAAGAACAACGGAAGCATCAGCATAATGGAAATAATTGGGGGGGCTAGAAGCGTTATCGTTTTCTTATGAATATAGCCGCCCAAGGACTGCTTCAGGGGCTTGACGAGAAAGCCCGAAAGCATAAAGAACATAGGCATATGGAAGGAATAGATGACCTTGAAGATAAAAGAATCGGCAGCGCAAGACAGAAAATGCCCGTATACCACGAGCAGCAAGCCAAGCCCCTTGGCGGTATCTATCCAGCCAATTCTGTTTGCGGAAGGCAGGCTTGAAGCATTA
>CAZUTB010000533.1:0-1623 GCA_964622905.1 uncultured Oscillospiraceae bacterium
GCTTCGCTGCGCTTTCGGAGCAAATGCGCTCCGCTTCGCTGCGCTTTCGGAGCAAGTGCGCTGCGGCTTATTTGCTCCGTTCACCATCAATTTACTGCTCGGCTACGCCTCACGGTCGTAAAATGATGCAAGGAAGCGGGATAGATACAGCTCCTCGGGGCGGCAAAGCTGACAGCTGCGGAATTTAATGAAGGAGATCCTCCTTCATACTTCCTCCTGAAAATTGGTGACATTTATGCTGTTGACAGGATTCACGTTTATCCCGTTACCCGTAGGGAAAACTGTGTTTTCCCGCCTTGCTTCGCGTAAATTCATTTATGGGTTATGTATGGGTTACAGCGGGCAGGCTGGCTCCTTCATTGCATCCGCAAAGCAGCAATGATGTTTTTACAGACAAAGCCGCCCGCGCACAGCGCAGACGGCATAGCTTGTTGGAAATTCTTTCGGCAAGCTCAATTTCCAAAGGAAATTGAAACATCCGAAAAGCTTGAGGTTATGGTAAGCTGCTTATCTCCGCCCGTGCTTTCCTTAGGCAGATTGCAGTCGCCAAAGCTTGTTTCCGTCGCTATCGTGTAGTCGCTCTTGCTTCCGGGAAGCCTTCCGGTGATGTCGCCGAAATCCGATGAAATCTCCATTTTTTCACCGAAGGTTATCTTCTTGAATTTAAGGTTTGCGTACTGCCCCTTCAGGATGAACTTTTCGCCGAAGGAGAAACTTTCCGCCTCAAAATCCCCGTATTCGGTCACTACCGCCGCGCCCTGAGCAATTTCACAGTCCTTAATCTCTATGTCGGAGTAAGCGCCGTCAACGGCAAGCGCCTGCGCGGTGAACGATTCAATGTCCACTCCGCCGAACTGAGCCTTTACCGCAATTCCTCCGGCAAGGCTTACGTTCTCGAAATCGCCGTCGCTGAATTCCATATCGGCGTTCAAATCCTTTGCGGATATGTTCTCCGCCTCGAAATCGCTGAACTTGCAGTTAACTGTGATGTTCTTCGCGTAGCTCTTCGGCAGGGTTATCGTAAGCGTCCTGTCGTCCCGCTTGAGATTGTTGAAGAACTTGTCCAGCCAGGTGGATTCGTCGTTGCAGACGATGAACGCTTCGCCGTCCTTTTCCTCGATGGTGTAGGTGTAATGCTCGTTTTCCATCATCTGAACGTAAATTTCGCTGCCGCTGCCGCTCTTCACCTTGATATCGACGAATCTGTCGTTAATATTGAGATTCAGCTCGCCGCTAATGGTGGCTTCGCGCTTTGTGTACTGCTCTTTTGCAAGCGCGCAGGATGCGGGCAGAAGCATCATAAGCGCAAGCACGAGCGCTGTCAGTTTCTTTTTCATATTCATTCTCTTCCTCTTTCTGCGGGGTCTTTCCCGCTTGACAACATATTACCATATTCGCTCGCGCTTTTGATTAAAGGAGTATTAGAAATACTTATTTTTCGTAAAAAAGCGGAACGATTTCTCGTCCCGCAACATGGTGCTATCAACAATCCCTATTACCGTAGGGTGCGAATTGCGTTCGTCCGCCGTTCCCATGCCTGAGTTTACGCGAAATAGGGCGGGAAAACACAGTTTTACCGTTGCGGGTAACGGCGGTATATTTCGATATTTTATTGCATTATAA
>CAZUTB010000534.1:0-1622 GCA_964622905.1 uncultured Oscillospiraceae bacterium
CTCCGCAGCAGCTTTCACTGATTATCTTAGCCAAATCAATAACCTTCTGCTTCGCCCGCTCGCTTGTATACGGGAAGGAATAGAAATGCACCGCGTCAATCTTCACTCCGCGCTTAGAAATCATCCAGCCTGCAACGGGGCTGTCGATTCCGCCGGAGAGTAAAAGCGTCGCCTTGCCGTTCGTCCCTACGGGCATTCCGCCGTATGCGGGAATGTCCTTCAGGTAAAGCAGAGCGCTGTCACGGATTTCCACATTCAGCACATTCTGCGGCTTCTTAACGTCAACCTTGAGCTGCGGATGGTCAATGAGGATTCTTTCGCCCAGCTGCGCGTTGATTTCGGGGCTTTCAAGAGGATAATGCTTATCGCTCCTGCGCGCAAGCACCTTGAAGGTTCCGCTCACACCGTCCATCATGCGGCTGGCGGCTTCCTTTATCTTTTCAAAATCGTCCTTTTCCATCTCGATAGCCGGACTTACGGAATGAACGCCGAAAACGCGGGTAACGCGCCTTATGCACTCGTCCATATCCTTAACGTCAATCATATAAATACGGCTGTCGGAAAGGTAGATTTCGCCGCAGACATCCTTTACTCTTTCGCGGATTCTGCGCATGAGCATCTTCATGAAAAACGGTCTGTTAAGCCCCTTGAGATATATCTCTCCGAATTTAGCAAGCAATACCTCGCGCATAATTCTATCTCCTTTGATAACGCTTGAGCAGGTCGTAATTCCGCTTAACCGCGTCCGCCGCAAGCTCGCATTCATCTATTGTATTAAGCCTTCCGAAGCTGAAGCGGATGGAGCTTGAAGCCATATCCGCACTAAGCCCCATTGCCATAAGCGCCTCGGACGGCTTCCTTGCGTGAGCGGCGCAGGCAGAGCCCATTGAAACATAAATTCCTTCGCCCTCAAGCGCGTGAAGCAGGGTTTCAGAGCGAACGGGCGGGAAAGCAAGGTTGAGTATATGCGGAGCGGAATACTCGGAATCTATCGCCGGACCGTTGAGCCTAGCCTCGGGAACGGCTTCCGATATTAGCTCATAGAGCTTCTTTTTTATCGCAAGCATTCGCTTCCGCGCATCCGCATCGGCAAGCATTTCCTTTATCGCTTCGCCCATTCCGATAATTCCGGGCGTATTCTCCGTTCCCGAGCGTCGGGCTTTCTCCTGCCCGCCGCCAACCTGCCGAGGAAGGTATCTTACGCCGTCCGCGATAACAAGCGCTCCCTCGCCTTTAGGCCCGTGCAGCTTATGGCTGCTCAGCGCGTAGCTTGCGCGCGGAAAGGCTTTCAGGCTTATCGGCTCGCGGAGATAGCCCTGAACTCCGTCAATATGAAGCACAGCCTCGGGAGCAAGCTCCCTTCGCAGCTCCTCAATCTCGCTAAGCGGCTGAACAGCGCCTGTTTCATTGTTCACCTGCATTACAGAGATGAGCAGAACGCTGCTGTCCAGCATTTTTCTCAAAGCAGACAAATCGACAATACCAATTTCGTTTACCGGTATCTGCTCTGCGCTGTGCCCAAAGACCTTTTCATACTCACAGGCTTCCTTTACGGCAGGATGCTCAACCGCGCTAAGCAGAACCCGCCCGGGCTTTCTTGCTGCGCGGCACAGACCGATAAC
>CAZUTB010000535.1:0-1620 GCA_964622905.1 uncultured Oscillospiraceae bacterium
GGTTGCGGGCGTTATTCTGCCATACAAAGCCGACAGTTTTGCGCTTATAATTAACAAGCTGCTTTTCATCAAGCTTGAACAAATCAAGCCCGTCAACCCAAAGCTTGCCCGCAGAGGGTCTGTCAAGCCCGCCAATCATGTTAAGCAGAGTTGACTTTCCCGAGCCTGAGTTCCCGATGATAGCCATTATCTCGCCATGCTCCACCACCAGGTCAAGCCCTTGCAGCGCAAGCACCTCGCTGTCCGCCGTCTTGTATATTTTTACAAGATTTTCGCACACGATTGCTTTAGATGTGCTGTCGCTGATATCACCCATGAACCACTTCACCGTCCTCCAGCTCGTAAAGCGCGTCGCCTACGTCCATAAGCCCCGGGTCATGCGTAGTCATAACTATCGTCACTCCATGCTCCTTGGTAAGCTCCTGAAAGATGCGAACAATATGCAGAGCCATCATTGTGTCAAGCTCGCCCGTAGGCTCATCGGCAAAGATGACCTTAGGGTTATGCGCAAGCGCGCGGGCAATCGCAACGCGCTGCTGCTCGCCGCCCGACATCTCCTGCGGAAGATGCGTCATTCTGTTTGAAAGCCCGACCATATGCAGGCATTCCGCCGCGCGTTTGGCGTTATTGCCCTTGCTTCCCGCCATGCGCAGAGCGAACTCGACATTCTCTGCGGCACTCATCATCGGCACAAGCGCAACGCTTTGGAAAACAAAGCCTATCTCCTTGCGGCGAAGCAGCGTGCGCGCCTTTTCGTCAAGCTTGGTAATATCCTTGCCGAGGAACATAACGCTTCCGTCCGTCGGTTTATCAAGCGCGCTCAGAATGTTAAGCAGCGTGGTTTTTCCCGAGCCTGAGCGCCCTTTTAGTATGGTAAGCCCGCCTGCGGAAATATCCATATCAATGCCCTTAAGCGCCCAGAATTCGCCGCCCGAGGTTTTGAAGCGCCTCTTTACGTTCCGCGCCTCTATGATGTTCTTTACCGTTTCCATAAGCGCCTCCCGTCAATCCTCGCCCAGCTTCAAAGCCTGCGTGATATTCATTCGGCGTACAATTACGCCGAGAATGATGATTCCTATAAGCATAACGCCGCCGATAACGCCGAACAGATTTCCGATATCCCCCATCGCCTCAGCGACTTTGAGCGGAAGCACCTGATCGGAGGCTGTATAGGCAAGCTGAATGAGCGGCATATAGAGCCGCGCGGTCAGAAAGCCGACTACAGTTCCCAGCGCTATCGAAACGCCCGAAATGAAAAGCTGCTCGTTGAGAAGCATTGTGATAACCTCTCGCATAAGCATTCCCATCGCGCGGAAGATGCCGAACTGGAGCGTTCGCGCACGTATTGAAAGCACCCAGTAGATAAGGAAGCCCACCGCGCAAAGCACAAGCACTACGATGAAGCCGACGGTCAGAATTCCGTTTGCGCTTTGAATGAGCGGCGCGCCGAGGGTATCGGCAAGCTCCTCGCTAAGCTCCGAATACTTGGTGAAGGTGATATTGTTATCATTCGCCCACTCGGTTATAAAGCCGCTTTCGCCGTCCGTCTTGAGCCATACCTCATAGGGAAGCGTTCCCCAGTTGGCTTGAACGCGGGAAAGGTGCGCAACGATGAGATAA
>CAZUTB010000536.1:0-1619 GCA_964622905.1 uncultured Oscillospiraceae bacterium
GGCGCCTTTATCCCGTGGAGTATAAGAGAGGTAAGGCTGACGCATCCGGCGCGGCGGCAATGCAGCTCTGTGCGGAAGCAATGTGCCTTGAGGAAATGTTCGTCACGGAAATACCGGAGGGCGCAATTTTCAGCGCGTCTGAGCATAGGCGGACGATAGTCGAGTTTACGCCGGAGCTTCGCTCAAGGGTGAGCGCCGCTCTCGATGAAATGCACAGGTATTTCTCATCGGGCTATACTCCAAAGGTTAAGGCAAAGGCGGGCTGCAAAAGCTGCTCTATGCGCGAAATCTGTCAGCCGGAGCTGCTTTCCGGAGGCTCTGCCAAGGAGTATGTAAACATCAGGCTGAAAGAGGAGGGCTTGGGATGAGGCATCTGCTTAATACCATCTATGTTACCACTCCGGACGCCTATCTCAGGCTTGAAGGCGGAAACGCAGTCATATCCGTAAAGGATGAAATGCTTGCGCGCGTTCCGCTTCTTAATATCGAAAGCATTGTTTGCATGGGCTTTAAGGGCGTCAGCCCTGGGCTGATGGGCGAATGCGCGGAGAAGGGCATCGACCTTTGCTTTCTTACTCAGCACGGAAGATTCCTTGCTCGTGTCTGCGGACCCGTTAAGGGCAATGTGCTTCTTCGCGCAACTCAGCATGAGTGGGCAAGGAATCCCGCGCGTTCTGCGGATATTGCGCGGCTTATGCTGCTTGCAAAGATATATAACGGGCGCTGGTGCCTGGAAAGAACGCTGCGCGACCATGCGGGGCGCGTAAGCGAGGCTGAGTTTCGGACGGCAATCGCGGATATGAAGCTCAGGATTGCGCAGCTTTCCGAAATGCAGGATACCGATACAATGCGGGGAATTGAGGGGCTTGCGGCAAAGGCATATTTCTCCGTATTTGACCAAATGGTTCTGCGGGATGAGGATGCGTTCCGCTTTGACGGCAGAAATCGCCGCCCGCCGCTTGACAGGGTCAACGCTCTGCTCTCGTTTGCGTATACCCTGCTCGGGCATGAAATTGCCGGAGCGCTTGAAACTGTCGGGCTTGACCCGTATGTGGGCTTCATGCACACTCTTCGCCCCGGCAGGTCGTCGCTTGCTTTGGATTTGCTGGAGGAGCTTCGCGCGCCGATAGCCGACCGCTTTGTTATAACGCAGATTAATCTCGGCAAAATTTCGCCCGATGATTTTATGCGCAAGGAAAACGGCGCTTATTATCTCAAGGATGATGCGCGCAGGGAATTCCTTGCGGCGTGGCAGCAGCATAAGGGAGAGCCGCTTACTCATCCGTATTTGAAGGAGAAAATCTCTTGGGGGCTTGTTCCGTATGTGCAAGCTATGCTGCTTGCACGATTTATGCGCGGCGACTTGGACGGCTATCCGCCCTTTATGTGGAAATAGCGATACAAGCGAAGGAGGATGCGCTGTGCTGGTTCTGGTTACCTATGATGTGAATACCTCAAGCGATTTTGGCGTTCGCCGCCTTAATCGCGTTGCAAAGCAATGCCTGCGCTATGGCGTTCGCGTTCAGGATTCCGTGTTCGAGTGCCGAATCGACAGCGCGCAGCTCGCAGAATTGAAGCACGAGCTAGGCAAGGAAATAAACGCGGAGGAAGACAGCGTT
>CAZUTB010000537.1:0-1616 GCA_964622905.1 uncultured Oscillospiraceae bacterium
CTTCGCTTCTTCGCAAAGACGCTTCGCAAGGCGGTCAGTATTGAATTCTTTTATAACAAAGGCTTCGCCAACAAGCGTTTTTGATATGTCCGAGAACGCGACGCCGGTTCGGGCGTCGCCGAAATCAACAGCCATTATTCTGCCCATCGCCGCACCCCCTCACATGTTATTTGCCAAGCTCGATGTTTCTTCTGTATGAGGCGTCCGCCGCCTCGTCGATCAGCTTATATAATCCCTTTTCGCGCAGAACGTTAACGCCAGCGATCGTTGAGCCGCCTGGGGAGCAGACCATCCTGCAAAGCTCGTCCGGGGAAATGCCGGTTTCAAGCACCATTGCGGCGGAGCCGAGCATAGAGCGCGCGGCGTAAGAAAGGGAAGTTTCGTAATCGAGGCCTATAGACTTGCCGGCTTCGGCAAGCGCCTCAATAAACATATACGCGTAAGCCGGACTGCAGCTTGCGATAACAGTGGCCTGATCGAAAAACTTTTCGTCCAGTCTGGAAACCTCACCGCAGGCTTCGGCCATTCTGCTGAGGGCGGACATGTCCTCTTCTGAAGCACTTCCGTCGGTGGTAAGTATCATAAGCCCCCGGCCTATAAGCGCGGGGGTATTCGGCATCACGCGGATAATCGGCTGGGTGTCCGAACCGACGATGCTGCGAAGCTTAGCTATAGTTATGCCCGCAGCTATAGAGACGAGTACCTTGGGCTCACCTATCTCCTCCGCTCCGCGTAAAATGGATACGAGCGGAGTAAGCACTGAGGGCAGCACCTGAGGCTTAACGCACAAAACTATAAATTTTGCGCTCCGTGCCGCCTCCAGATTATCCGCAGACCAAGAACATCCCGTCGCCTCGGCCAGAGCAGCCGCCTTTTCAGGCTCAAAGTCAGTAATTATTATCTCCTTAGGATCGACAGCCCGCGCAGCCGCACGGATAAAAGCGCCGCCCATGTTGCCGGAACCTATAAATGCCGCAGTTTTTTTCATGGTATTACCCCTTTTTTAACTATTCAAAGCATTATATCATGATTGAACATCATGATATAATATGCCATGTGCCGTCTCCGACGGCACGACTTGAAATTATAGCGCGTGCGCACGGAATGCGCACATGCGCGTATAATATCCGCTTTGCGGATATTATAATGCAATTATCACAAAAAATAAAGTTTCTTTTCCATTTTAAGCCGAGAGGGATGCTTTTATGCCCGAAGAGACCTATACGAAAGAGCAGGATATTGCAGTTCTGGCTCAAAAGGTAATCGCGCTTGAACGCGAATCCGAGCGAAATCAAGAAACCCATAAGGACTTCTTATCGCGTCTCGAGGAGATAAACAACGCGAAGGTCCGAACCGACGTTCAATATGCAAATATAATGACAAAGCTAGACAAGCTTGAAAGCGCCGTTGAAGAGCTGCGCGAAAAACCGGCAAGGCGCTGGGAAACAATAGTGACAACGGCGCTTCAATGGATTGTCGTTGCTGTTATGGCGGCGATTGCCGTGCTAAAATAATTAAGCGGCGGGTTTTTTTAGCCCGCCGCTTTTCAGTGCCATAACAACTCCATCGAGTGGAGAATTTAATATTCAATCCAATGTGCCTGTTGGAGATGTCTA
>CAZUTB010000538.1:0-1612 GCA_964622905.1 uncultured Oscillospiraceae bacterium
ATAATAAGGGCTTATCTCAGAGAGCCAGAAAAAGCAGTGCTTCCTTCTCCGGATACCGATTGGGCAAAGTATGCGTCCATTAAATATTCATTCGATGTTTCTCTCGTTGCGCGGCTTGAGGATGAGCTTGGGCGCGAAAGCGCGGAGCAGCTGATGTCCTTCCGCCAAAGAGAGCATTACACTACGGTAAGGCAGAACCTTATTTACGGCGATGATACAAAGCTCCAAAAGTTCTTTGCCGATAACGGAATTGAGGCAAAGAGCGGTATGGTTCCTAACGCTTTCCGCGTTTCCGCTGCGGAAAACCTGAGCGATACTCCCGCCTATAAGAACGGCGAGTACTCAATTCAGGGTGAAACGAGTATGCTTGCGGTTCAGGCGCTTTCTTTGAAGAACGGAATGCAGGTGCTTGATGCCTGCGCCGCTCCGGGAGGAAAGGCGTGCTATGCCGCCGAAATAATGCACGGAACGGGGCGCGTATATGCATGGGATATATACGAGCATCGTGTAAATCTCATAAGAGCGTCTGCTCGCAGGCTGCATCTTGAGGAATGCATTCGTCCCGCCGTTCGCGACGCCTGCCAGGTAAAGCCCGATATGGTGAAGTCAATGGATGCCGTAATTCTTGACGCGCCGTGCAGCGGGCTTGGCGTTATCGACCAGAAGCCCGAAATTAAGTATCATTATGCGGATGCGTCGCTTGAAGAGCTTCATGCGCGCCAGGCAAAGCTTTTGGAAACCGTTTCGGGCTATGTCAAGCGCGGAGGCGCTTTGGTTTACTCGACCTGCTCCGTGCTGCCTTCCGAAAACGAGAAGCAGGTTGAGGCATTCCTTGCGGCACATAAGGAGTTCCAAGCGGAGCAGATTGACGAAAAGCTGCTCAGCGCTTTCCCGAATCTCGAAAAGAAGCTTGGCGTTCAATTCTCCCGCAGCAGGGACGGGGTGGACGGCTTCTACATCGCGCTTCTGCGCAGGAAGGAAAACTGATAAGTGGAAGAGCTGCTTGAAAAAAGCATGGATGAGCTTAAGGCTTACATAAGCGGAATGGGCGAAAAGCCCTTCCGCGCGCTTCAGCTGTATCAGTTTTTAGTAAAGGGCGTTCCTTTTGCGGAAATGAGAACGCTGCCAAGCAGTCTTCGTGCAAAGCTTTCCGAAAGCGCCACAGGCTTATCGCTTGAAATTCGCAATGCGTACCCGTCAAAAATTGACGGAACGGTCAAATTCCTTTATAACCTTTCCGACGGAAATGTTATTGAGGGAGTGCTGATGCACTATCATTACGGCTACACGCTTTGCATATCAACGCAGGTTGGCTGCAAAATGGGCTGCCGCTTCTGCGCAAGCACTCTGGACGGCTGCGTCCGCTCGCTTTCGGCTTCCGAAATGCTTTCTCAGGTTGTCTGCGCGAACCGCTACTTAGGCGATAAGGGCAGGATTGGTCATGTGGTGCTCATGGGAAGCGGAGAGCCTCTTGACAACTACGATAACACAATAAGGTTTCTCCGCGAGGTAAGGCGCGAGGATGGGCTTTCCGTAGGGCTTAGGAATGTATCGCTTTCAACCTGCGGGCTTGTTCCGGAGATGATACGCTTTGCGGATGAAGACCTTCCTG
>CAZUTB010000539.1:0-1608 GCA_964622905.1 uncultured Oscillospiraceae bacterium
TCAAGCTTGTACGCGATATATCAAAGGACTACGAGCTTGAGGCTATGCGCCTTTCCGCCGAATGGCTTAGGGCTAACGAGGCAAATTAAACAGGTAAGGAGGGCTTGCCCTTGAAATTTCTGATAGCTTCCGATATTCACGGCTCGGCGCGCTTCTGCCGCCGCCTGCTTGAGCGCTTTTCCGAGGAAAAGGCTGACAGGCTTTTGCTGCTCGGCGACCTATTGTATCACGGACCGCGCAACGACCTGCCAGAGGAGTACGCGCCGAAGGAGGCTGCGGCGCTGCTCAATAGCATGAGCGATAAAATTCTCTGCGTTCGCGGCAACTGCGAGGCGGAGGTTGACCAGATGATGCTCAGCTTCCCCGTGCTTGCGGAGTACGCGCTCATGCCCGTCGGCTCGCGGCTTATCTACATGACCCACGGCCATCACGCGGGCGAGGACTCGCCGCCGCCGATAGCGAAGGGCGACATCCTGCTCTGCGGGCATACGCATATTCCGAAATGCGCGGAGCATGAGGGCTTTGTGTACATGAACTGCGGCTCGGTTTCAATCCCCAAGGAGGGCAGCGACAGGAGCTATATGACCCTTGAAAACGGTGTTTTCCTCTGGAAGAGGCTCGACGACGGCGCTGTGTACAAGCAGTACAAGGCGTTTTAGGAGGCAATTATGGACTTTTTGCAGCTGGCTCAGGACAGGTATTCGGTAAGAAAATTTCTACAGATACCCGTATCCGACGAAGACCTTCAAAAGATTCTGCTCGCGGGGCATTGCGCGCCTACCGCCTGCAATAAGCAGCCGCAGAGGATTCTTATTGTGAATACTCCGGAGGGCTTGGAGAAGCTGCGCATGGTTACGGAATGCCATTACAACGCGCCGACCGCGCTCATCGTTTGCTATGATAAGAGCGAGCAATGGACGCGCAGCTATGACGGCTTCAAGAGCGGCTATATCGACGCGAGCATTGTTGCGACGCATATGATGCTCGAGGCGGCGTCCATAGGCGTTGGAAGCACATGGCTGCTCTACTTCATACCCGAGGCGGTGCGCGTAGAGTTTGCCGTTCCGGATAATTACGAAATTGCTTCCATACTGGTGATGGGCTATCCCGCCGACGATGCGGAGCAAAGCCCGATGCACTCAAAGAAGCGGGATATGAGCGAAACAGTGTTCTACGGGAAGTATTGAGGGCTGAGTGTTTGTTTAGGATTGCTTGTATATAAGTGTGCAAGAACTGCTTAGGCGGCTTGTATACTTATAAAAGCATAATAATACGATAAGCAAGAGGGACGGAGGCGAGTTGCCTCCGTCCCTTCGGCTTTTATTTATACATTTATATGCTTGCTAAAGCATGAATAGCTTGAATATGCGTTCGTCGTCTTCCTGCCGCTCTGCCTATTCCATAGCGTCCAAGGCGCTTTGCGCGCACCGCAGACCGTCCACCGCCGCGCTCATTATTCCGCCCGCGTAGCCTGCGCCCTCGCCGCAGGGGTAAATTCCCGCCATGCTCGCCTCCTGCTCGGACTGCGTTCTTTTGATTCTGACGGGCGAAGATGAGCGCGTTTCAACGCCGGTGAGCAGCGCGTCGGGCATATCGAAGCCGCGAATC
>CAZUTB010000540.1:0-392 GCA_964622905.1 uncultured Oscillospiraceae bacterium
AAAGGATGGTTCTCATGGCGCGCGCCGTCCTGCCCTGTTTGCCGATCACCTTGCCCAAATCTTCCTTTGCAACGCGAAGCTCTATGACAGTTTCCTTCTCGCCCTCGATTTCCGTCACTTCGACGGAATCAGGCTTGTCCACAAGCGCCTTTGCGATAGTTTCAATGAGCTGCTGCATAGGCTCACCCGCCATACGATCCCTCCGGATGCAGATTAGATGGACTTAAGAAGCTTTGCGACCGTTTCGGTCGGAAGCGCGCCGTTTTTGAGCCAGTGCTCAAAGCGCTCTTTCTGGGCCACGACTCTTTTTTCTGTGTTGCGCGGATCGTAGGTGCCAAGCACCTCGATGAAGTTGCCGTAGCCGCCCGCCTGATAGCCCGCGCGCAGCACCT
>CAZUTB010000540.1:402-1602 GCA_964622905.1 uncultured Oscillospiraceae bacterium
TGCCGTCACGGGGCTTTCTGCTGTCTGCGGCGACGATGTGATAGAAAGGTGCCGCTTTTTTTCCACGCCTTGCAAGTCTGATACGAACTGCCATATTTCCTCCAAATGCTTTAAAAGGTTGGGCCAAGTAGCAGTAAAACCCTCATGAAGTCAAGTGCTTAAATAGGCCCTTCATACCGAACTTGCTAAAGTTCTTCATCATTGCCTGAAAGGAATCGAATTCCTTGATAAAGCGGTTTAACTCAGACACCTCGCAGCCGGAGCCCTTTGCAATGCGCCGACGGCGGGAACCGTTTAAAATACGGGGGTTTAGACGCTCTTCCCTAGTCATCGACAGAATCATCGCCTCGCGGCGCTTGAGGCTTTTTTCCAGCTCGTCGGCGTTTAGGTTTGCCGTCAGGTTGCCAAGGCCCGGCATCATGCCGATGATCTTCTCTATCGGCCCCATCCTCTTCATCATGCGCATGTGCTTCAGGAAGTCTTCGAAGGATATGCGACCCTTCATCATCTGTTCCTGCAGGTCCTTCGCCTCGTCTTCCTTTACGCTGCCGGCAACCTTTTCCACGAGACTAACCACGTCGCCCCTGCCGAGTATCCTTCCGGCCATGCGCTCGGGGTGGAACGGTTCTAGGTCGTCGATGCCTTCTCCAGTACCGACGAAAAGTATCGGCTTGCCCGTGACTGCACGAATCGACAGAGCCGCTCCGCCTCGCGCGTCGCCATCTAGCTTTGTAAGCACAACGCCCGTTATCTCAAGCGCAGCGTTGAACGCGCTTGCGGAGCGGACCGCGTCCTGACCTGTCATGGAGTCTGCAACGTAAAGAATTCTCTGCGGCTCAACCTTGTTTGAAATGTCCTTCACCTCGTCCATCATTTCTTCATCGACGTGAAGTCTGCCGGCTGTATCTATTATAATAGTGTCGTAGCCGTTCTTCGAGGCGTGCTTTACGGCCTCCTTCGCAACCTTTACAGCCTTGTCCTTCGGGGAAGTTGAATAGCAGTCGACGCCGATTTTCTTCGCAAGCTGCTGCAGCTGCTCTATGGCCGCGGGGCGATAGACATCCGCCGGAACAAGATACGGCCGCCTGCCAAGCGACTTGCAAATCTTATACTTATCACTCGCCGATACTTTTTCGGATTCAAGGCATTTCTTGACGGCTTCAACGATTGGATTTATGGCTTCAATCAATCTTTTGATGC
>CAZUTB010000541.1:0-1601 GCA_964622905.1 uncultured Oscillospiraceae bacterium
CCTTTATCCCTCATCCACCGCACCCCTCGCCTCGGACACCAACTCTCCTGAATTTGCATCCCCCTACTAGATGTGGTAGGCTATCGTTCTTTTATATCACATATTGTGCATCCCCTTGCATCCCCCTTGCGGGGCGTTTTCGGTAAGGGGATGCATTTTTGCTTCTGAAAATGCATCCCCTTGAAGATGCGAACAAACTGTACCACAAATTACAAGCAGTAAAAGAAAATGACAAACTAAAAATCACCTATCAGCCAGCAAGCGTCCTTGCAAGCAGATAGGTGATTGTTTTCCATAACCCTGTCACTCATTATCAAAGCGTTTCTGATACTCTCTATCCATTGCGAAAACCTCCGCTTGATTCACTTCTTCTGAATCAATATGCCCGTAGGCGTAAGAACCTATGCTGATTTTTTGTTATGTGATATTTCTTCGGGATCTACGCAAAGCCATTGACAAGTGAGCAAGTGCTCACTATAATATAAACGTGGTGAGCATCTGCTCACCATAAAGGGGCATTTTATGAAAAATGAAAAAGGAAGTACAAAGCAGCGAATCATTGAGGAATCCATGAAGCTATTTTCGGTCAGAGGCTACGACTCGGTTTCCATCCGCGACATCGCCGACGCGGTTGGAATTGGTAATAGCGCGTTATACAAGCATTTCATGAGCAAGCAGGAAATATTCGACTGCATCGTGCAATTATCGAAGGAGCGTTATCGTGAAAAGTGCGGCGCGGCAGTAACCGAAACCATACGCGGCGCGGAGCAGGTGAAGGAAGTATGCCTGCGGATGTACCGCTATCAAACCGGGGACGAATGGATTGTGATGTTTAGAAAAATGCTGATCCTTGAACAGTTTAAGAATCAGCGGATGGCGGAGCTATACAGGGAGTTCTTTATCGATATTCCCCTGCGGCGGCAACAGCAAATCTTTCGCTCGCTGATTGCAGAGGGACTGATGAAGGACAGGAATCCAGAAGTGATGGCATTGGAGCTATACGCGCCGTTCTTTATGTATCATACGATCAAATGCGAGGACGACAAGCTAACAAAGCTGTTTGAAACCCACGCCGAATACTTTTTTGAAAACTATGCGGTTACGGAGGATGAAAAGAATGCTGCACAATAAGAAAACCGTCCGAAAGAACAAAGCGCTGCGCAAAAACCAGCGCGACGATAAACGTGCGAATCGCTTAAGGATACTCGAACGGCAAAGCATACTCAAGCGGAACATCGGGAAGGTGGTCAAGCTGTCTTCGGAACTGCCGGTCGGAGAGCCTTGCTCGGAATGCATGGCAAAAGCGAAAGGCGTGAATGCCGCGGAACTGCTGACTTTGCTCGAAACGGTAAAGCTGACCGGCAACAGCGGCAGCGGCTTTCCGACAGCCGAGAAAATCAAAACCTTCCTTGCTTCCGAAGCGACGAAAAAGTATATTCTCATCAACGGAGCCGAGTGCGAGCCGGGACTTTTGAACGACGCGTGGCTGATGCGAATCAGAATGAAGGAGATTTACGGCGGCGCAGAGATTCTAGCGCGAGCGCTGAAACCCGACAGGATGCTCCTTGCCACGCGCGGCTCAAGCAAATACAAGATTCAAG
>CAZUTB010000542.1:0-1600 GCA_964622905.1 uncultured Oscillospiraceae bacterium
CGGAAGCACCTCGGAATACAGACTGCCGCCTATAGATGAAAAGATGCTTTTCTATCTGCATATGGACAAGCATATAATGTGCTATTCGTTTGAGCTGCGCTTCCTCTGCGATATTGCCGTAAGGCGAATGCATGATAAAAAGGCGGATAATTCCTCTGAGCTTCGCTATCTGTTCCGGCGCTCGGGCGTCTATTATATGCAGAAGCAGCTTTCTGAAATTGCGGATTCATGGATTTCGGGCAGCGAGCTTACAAAGCGTCAGGAGGAAATACTGAGCTTTCTGTTTGCAAACATCAACGAAAATCAACGGCTTACCGTATACAGAAAAAGCCTTCAATCCCTTAAATGCCTGTTTTCGCCGAGAAGCTTCATCGGCAGCATGAACCCTCCGCAGGAGATAATTCAAACCTTTTCGGAATACGGCGGAATGACGGAAAAAGAAAGCTTTCTCGCCTATAAGCACTCCTACTTTCTGAAAATCAAGGGCGCTTACCTTGCGTATATGGAGAGCAGAAAGGGCGTAACGCGCGCCGAGAAAAAGCGGAATAAGCGCGGGCTTAGGCTGCTGTACGGAAGATAAGCGAGAATTATAGAGTTATCTAAATAGGGAGAAAGCGCCGACAGCCTTCGGCGCTTTCTCTATGCTTATATAACAATTTTCATTACTTTAGTCTGTCAAAAAACCCGATTGTTGCTTTGGGGATGCAATGAAGGGGCTTATTACTTATCCTTCGGGTTCGGCTCTTCGCCTACGCACCAGCCCTCTAGCTTGTTTATGGTTCTTTCAACCGCGTCGCGGCTGTTCTCCCACGGCTTGTCTGCGTTGCGGTAATCGAACTTCAATGTAAACCATTCAAGCTCGCCGTAGAGCCTGTTAAGGTTATCGCTCACCTGCTTGTGGAGAGCTGCAAGGAAGGAGCGGAGCTTCTCGCCGGAAAGCGCCTGCGGAGCCATTTCGAGCAGGAGCGCTGCGTCCTGAAGGCATACGCCCTTGCCGTTTTCAAAGCTTTTCTTGAACTCGGAATCGTTCTGATAAAGGTGCAGAAAGGTGTATGCATAGCGCTTCATTCCTTCGTCAAGGGACTCGCAAATCATGCAGCCTGAGCCAATCTCGCGAAGCCTTGCGGCGGCTGACGCGGCAGGGTCGTCGCTTTTCTGCCTGAACAAGCCGCCCTTTCCGCCCTCCGCTTTCTTAAGCCTTTCGTCAACGTCCTTTTTCATATCATTTAGATGAGAAAGGAGCATAAGCCCAAGCCCGAGGCGGTTTTTTGCGCCGAACATCATCTGATAATGGCGCTGACAGAAGCCCTTTGCGTTAACCTTTACCCGAACGTCCGGCTCCATAACGGACGCGCCCAGGAACCTGTCAATCTGCTGTAATTCCGCTTTTCTGCGAATAGCGCACAGCGGGCATTCGCCGCCAAGCTTCATAGCGTCCAGCACCGGTATTGTGTCAATATGGTAATTCATACTGCCTCCAAGAATATTTCTTAATTAATTATATCACATATTATGTGTAACCGTATGCAAAAAATCTGATTGTTACTTTGGGGAAGCATGAAGGGGTACCCCTTCATCAATAATCCGCAGGGGTGGCTTT
>CAZUTB010000543.1:0-1597 GCA_964622905.1 uncultured Oscillospiraceae bacterium
CGAAGTGCATAGCGATAAAGGACAATGAAAGCGTTTGCTTCACGCGCGGCGGCTATGGCGCTCCCGCGGCGACAGACACCTTGGAAACCGTCAGAGCCTTGGGCGTTAAGCGAATCATCGTTGTCGGAATGTGCGGCGGTTTTTCCGCTGCGCTTCGGGTTGGGGATGCTGTTGTGCCCTCAAAGCTGCTCTGCGAGGAAGGGACATCCTTCCATTATTATGAGAATATTCAGTATGCCCTGCCGAACGCCGAAATGCATGAAAAAACGAAGGCATATTTTTCAAAGCGGTTCAAGGTTACCGATAGTGCGATTGTCACGTCGGATTCCTTCTACCGTCAGACCTATGCCAAGGAAGCTTATTGGCGCAGCCTTGGCTGTGTCGGTGTTGACATGGAGTCCTCCGCGCTTTTGTCCGTGAGCAGGTATTATTCCATGCCGGCAGCGGCTGTGCTTCTCTGCTCCGACAGGCATCCGCTCAGCGAGGGCGGAGAGGAATGGCAATGGGGCAGCGTGGACTTTAGCAAGATAAAAGTAGCCTTTGTGAAAACGGCGGTTGAGTTTGCCGCAAGCCTTCCGCCTGTCTGAGGCTCTTTCCGCGCGTAAATGCCGATAAAGCATACTGCGGCAAGCGCTTTTCATCCGTATGCGGGTATCGGCGCTTGAGAGATAATTCTGTTTTAACAAAAGACAACACGTATACATTGCTTTTCGGTATATCTGTTCTTATCGCGTACTTTATATCTATACAGCGTATTGCAATATTGACATAAGTTGTACATAGTGTTATATTGACAGCACAGAGGGATATTCCTACTGTATTTGGGCTTGTGCGGATTCATAGAATGAACCGCCGACAAACACTGTTTCACTGTAAATTGCCTTTTCGGGCAGCCGCTCTTTTCCGCGCACTGACAGCGGACGCAAAGCATAACAAGCTTTCTATGTGCTTTTCTTCAAATCATATTGCCGTGAAAGGGATACTGTTATGGATTACACTTTTATTATATGCCCTAATATAATCGGGCTGCTGGCGCTTCTTATTCTTTCTATATTCACGCGCTTTAATTTCTATCTTGATAAGAGAAAGCTGAAGCTTTTTGTCGCTGCGGCTGCCTGCAATGCCGTGATAATTGCGCTGGAGGTTGCGGATTATTATCTTGGCGAGGCTTTGTTTGCGAATGCGTATATACTGCGGCGAATTACTACGGCGATAGGCTTCATGCTGACTCCCATAATTCCTCTTTTGATAGGCTATATTGCGGAGAAAAAGCCTTTCTCTAAGCTGGTTTTGATTCCTGCGGCAGCTAATATGGTTATATGCGCTTTGAGCATATTTAACGGATGTATGTTTTATATCGACGAATATAATTCATACTTCCGAGGAGCTATGTTTACTGAGCTGATTCTGGTATCGGCGTTCTATCTTGTGCTTCTTATCTGTGTTTCGTTCAGAAATATGAGAACAACAAGGAGCAGCGAGGCTATATTTCTTATAGGCATAGTCGCTGCAATGCTGCTGGCAAATATGCTTGAAATCGCATTCAGCTTCCATTTTGTTATATGTCTTGATGGGATAAATATTATCTCTAGTTGTT
>CAZUTB010000544.1:0-1596 GCA_964622905.1 uncultured Oscillospiraceae bacterium
TTCGGATTTTGATGGCATGAACGCATACCCGGTGGATATGAAAAATTGGAGCGATGTGCCGAATCTTTTCGACGAACTCCAAAGGATAGGATTCTCTGATAAAGAAATACGCCGCATAGCGTATGACAACCTGCATGACTATATTATACAGTTTGTGGATTAAGACAATAAAAAATCTCCTCAGGCAAAAGCCTGAGGAGATTGGCAGGGGCAGAAGGACTCGAACCCTCAACAAAGGTTTTGGAGACCCACGTGTTACCATTACACCATGCCCCTTTGGTCAACGGATTGTATTATATAGAATGCCATTGAGCTTGTCAAGACAAAATTTCGGGGCATTTCCGCGCAGTCGGAACGGTTATTAAACATAACAGGCGCTGCCTTACAATAAATCGGTATACAAAGCAATATTGCCGCAATGCGCAATCAAACGCCGTTGCTGCATTTGCGCTGCTCTGCTCCTCGCATTCCTCTTCCCTATTCCTCGCGATAGACAAAGTGCTTTACATCGCCGCTTTCATCGGCAAGCAGCGAAGCGACGTTGGTCGGGTAAACCTCGATGCTCCCAAGCTGAGAAATCGGAATCCAGTAGAAATAAAGCTTTCCGTACTTTTCGTTTGCAGGCTCGGATGACGCGAAAACGCCGCCGTCCGGAATGCCTTTTAGAATCTCTAAATTATAATACAGGCAAATCTGATGCACCTTTTTATCTCCGACCGGAAAGAAGATTTCCGCGACCCATTTCAAACCGCCGACGGAAATCTCAGCTCCGATTTCCTCGCCGAATTCGCGTACAAGCGTTTGCTCATTGGTTTCCCCGAACGCGGAATGGCCGCCCGGGAGCGCGTAGCCGCTGTCCTTATCGGGCTTTTGCAGAAGGATTTTACCATCCCTTACGCATACTCCCGCAACGCGATAGCTGAAGGAATAGTCGCCGGAGGAAAACCTTATATCCGTCAAAGCAATTCACCTCGCAGAGAAAAATGAACGCGCGCAGAGCGTTTCCGCCCTGCGCGTTTTATTAGCAATTTCCAAGATACTTATCCGCAAGCCCGCACTCCTCCATAAGGCGGAAGAGCGAGTAGCGCGCGCGATAGTAGACTCCGTAGCGAATCGAAAGCTTTTCGAGCGTTTCCGGAACGTCAAGCTCGGCGGCGGTTACCGGCGCTCCAAGCGCCTTCATTGCCGCGATAACGCTTTCGGCGGAAGGAAGCTCCTCGATAGCCGCGCGGATTCCCTTTTCGTTTGCCTTGATTCTGTCTATCCGCTCAGCCAGCTCCGCGTCCGTAAGCCGCTCGGGCGGATTCTCAATGATAAGCTCCTCGCCCGCTATGCTGCCGTACAGCTTGAGCATTGCGGAGCGGTATTGCTCATAGGTGAACGCGTTTTTGACGCGCTCTGCGGTATCGACCTTGCTCAAATCCTCGCCCAAGAAGCGCTTGAAGATGGGCAGGCATATGCAGGTTGCCGCGCCGACAGCCGCGCCGTGGGACGGAGGAACCTCGCCCGCAAGCAGCTGAACCATTTCCCACGAATGCGCGATGTTATGCTCAACCCCCGCAACCGCGCGGGTTTTGCCAATCATCAGTATTGTCG
>CAZUTB010000545.1:0-1594 GCA_964622905.1 uncultured Oscillospiraceae bacterium
CTTCGTTCTTTTTCATTTATCACAAAATCACATAAAAATACCTGCTGTACACCTGCGGTTACTTCATAGATATACCACATAAAACCAATACCCTTGTCCCAATAGGCATAGGCGAAATGATAGCTGATTTCTGCCATTGTTTTCTTTATAAAGCCGCCCAAATCAACCCTGCCGACAACCTTGCCGGTTTGCTTATCCTTTACGCACCATGTAAAGACGAGCTTCCTCTTGAGTAGCCTGTCGTTGATGTTGCCCAGCCAGTTGGTTATATGGGGTTCTCTGTCAAAAAGCGGAACGCCTCCGCCCAAATACCTCTGCACGCGTTCATCACGGAGTATGTCGAAATACTCCTCCATATCCTCTCTGCAAAATACGGTCAGATAAAATCGCTCCGTTGTCAGGGCCGGTATCTCCTTAAAATAGTCATTAAACTGTATTTTTTCCTCCGCATAGTCCTGTCTGCTGCCCCTCAATAAACCCGCCGATATCCGCCGCCGTTTCATTTTCTGCGCATTGCGGCTGCTTCATTTTCGATTAAGGCAAACACAGAAGCTTTGTCCGCTTGCGAAAGGTTGCAGAGCATAAAATTGTCACACAGCATATGGCATTTTCTGTATTGATTATCGTTGTATTCAAAGCGATATTCATTGCCGCAGTTGCAGCAATGCGGCGCTTTGCAATTCCGTCCGTTAATAATACAGCCTCGAACATTATCGGATAAATCGCTCAGCATATCAAAGCTTTGCTGCGATGTTATCCGTATCTGAACAGAAAAGCCGCCGGACGCCAGTCGGTCAGCGTATGTTTTCTTGTTTACGATTAGTGTTTCCTTGCTTTTCTTGATATAGCAATAGATTCTGTCGGGATTCGTTGCGGAGACAAGATAGGTAAAGCCTTTTCCGTCAAACCATTCAAGTATGTCCTTAAGAAGCTCTCTCTCGAACTCATTTGCCATGCCCTCGCAGCATTGCTCTATTGTCATCGGTATAGACTTAATCTGAGCCATTGCATTCATCCTCCGCAGTTTTCCTTATATTAATGTGGTAATCGTACCCTTTCAAAACAGTCCCTTGTTATACTTTATTATGGTTATTACCGTCACCGCAAGCCCTATTGCCAAAACCGCGCCGGATATCCATATTGCCGCAGTCTCCTCAAGCGCGGTTCTGAGCAGCGGAAAGAGTGTTATTCCTGCTCCTGCGAGTATTATTCCGCAGCCGACGCCCCTGCAGAACGGCTTTCTGTCCCCTTCCGCTACGCGCTTGAAATGATACGGATGAACAAGGTTTATCTTCTCTCGAAAGCAGATGAAACAGCCCAAGCCCAGCAGTATAAGCCCGCCAAGGAGCATAACTATATTTTCCATACTCATTTCCTCCTTCGCTATCGGTTTGTCGTTTCGGCGTGTTGCTTTTTTCTAGGTCAAGCATACTACAATGCAAGTATTATAGCAAGCAAAAAGCAAGCACGGCCGCGCCCGAATATGGACACAGTCGTGCTTGTGTTTAGATATTAGCTTTTGCTATTAGCTTTTAGCTTATAGCTGATAGCTAGCAGCTAGACCCTCAGCCGTTTTCCCCGTTATCATCGCCGG
>CAZUTB010000546.1:0-1593 GCA_964622905.1 uncultured Oscillospiraceae bacterium
CCTCCTCAAAGGTTATCTGCGCAAGAAATCCGCGCTCGCGGAGGGTATCCATTACGTTAGACATTTTCATCTTCCTTTCCGGCTTGTTTTCAGCCTTTCAATTCGTTTTCAAGTACCAATCTGAGCGCCGTCATTCCCTCGTGAATCTTCTCGGTCGGGCACATTGAGAAGTTGAGCCTTGCCGTGTTCTCGTGACCGCCGTCAACAAAGAAGTGAGTGCCGGGAACATACGCTACATGGCTTTCAATGCACTTTTTCAGCATATCCAGCGCGTTGATTCCCTCGGGGAAGGCAGCCCATATGAATAAGCCGCCGTCCGGCTCGGTGTGCGTCGTTCCCTTGGGGAATTTCTTCAGCTCATCAAGCATTGCGTTCATCTGCTCTCCGTAGAAGGAGCAAATGTCCTTGATGTGCTGAGGAAGCCTTCCGCTGCGGAGATATGCGTCAATTATCGCTTCCGTCAGATTGCTCGTGTGAACGTCCGCCGATTGCTTGCCGACAATAAGCTTGCGGAGCAGCGGCTGACCGGAAACGAGGAAGCCAACGCGCATACCGGGGGAGATGAGCTTTGAGAAGGAGCCGAGATAGATGACCCAGCCTGCCTTGTCATAGCTCTTTATTGTCCTTATGGCTTGCCCGCGGTATCTAAGGTCGCGGTAGGGGTCGTCCTCAGCAACAATCATTCCGTATTTTTCGGCAAGCTCCGCAATTTTCTCGCGCCTCTCAGCGGCAAGCGTTCTGCCGGTAGGATTCTGGAAGGTGGGAATGATATAGAGCATTTTCGGGTGATGCCTCTTTATCTTCTCTTCCAAATCCTCAAGTATAACTCCGCCCTCGTCGGTCTGTACCGGCACGATGTTCGCCTGATACAGCCTCATGCACTGCATATTGCCAAGGAAGGTGGGATTCTCGGCAAGTATTGTGTCCCCGGGATTGATAAGCGCCTTGCAAAGCAAATCCATCGCCTGAGTGGAACCGCTTATAGGCAGAATCTCGCTTTCGGAGCATGAGAAGCCGAGAATGCTTTTGCAGAATTCCGCAATGCTTTCGCGAAGCGGTGCATAGCCCTCGGTAGCGCCGTACTGGAGGATTGCCTTGCCGTCCTTCTTAAGCACCTCGCAAGCAAATTCGGATATTACATCCTCCTCCAAAGCCCTGCTTGACGGGTTTCCGCCTGCGAAGGAAATCATGTTCGGCTGAGCGATAAGCTTGAAGATATCGCGTATCGCGCTTCCGCTTATTCCGTCAAAGCGCTTCGCGAAGGTTACCGATTCCGCCATTTTCATAGTTTCTGCCTCCTTTTAATAGAAAAAAGCCGCCCTCCCGCTAATCGGGGAAGGCGGCTGTAATCCGCTGTACCACTTCCGTTTGTCCGCATCTTGCAATGCGAACCTCTGCGCCACAATCATGACGTCAGCGCTGTATCCGGCGCACCGGCTCGCCCTACTGAAGCTTCAGGCTTGTGCTCGGGGATGTATTTCGCTTCCGTGCGCGGCCTTTTTTCACCAACCAAAGGCTCTCTTGACGCGCTTGCGGCGGCTACTTCTTCCCGTCATTGCGTTGTATGGATTATATTAGCGAAACCTGCTTTTG
>CAZUTB010000547.1:0-1590 GCA_964622905.1 uncultured Oscillospiraceae bacterium
CGGCTACGACCCGTCCAATATGGGCAAGGTCGCGGAAATTTTCGAGCGGCAGCTGCAAAAGTGCCAAACGCCCTACTTCGATTTCTATCTGTTTCACAACGTATACGAGGGCAATATAGACGATTACCTCGACCCGAAGTTTGGCATAATGGATTATCTGCTGGAGCAGAAGCGGAACGGCCGCATCCGCCATCTGGGCTTTTCCGCCCACGGCTCGGTGGATGTCATTCGCCGCTTTCTGGATGTTTATGGCGAGCAAATGGAGTTCTGTCAGCTTCAGCTGAATTACATGGACTGGCATTTCCAGAAGGCTGAGGAGAAGGTGCGGCTTATTCGCGAGGCGGGTCTGCCCATATGGGTCATGGAGCCTCTGCGCGGCGGCAAGCTGGCGAAGGTATCGGGCGAAATGACCGCTGCGCTGACTGCAATGCGCCAAGATGAAACCATTCCCGCGTGGGCGTTCCGATTCCTGCAAGGCATTTCCGGCGTAACCGTTGTGCTGTCCGGTATGTCGAGCCTTGAGCAGCTTAGCGCCAATATCGAAACATGGCAGGAGGATAAGCCGCTGAGCGAGGATGAAACCGCTCGGCTGCTCGCCCTTATTGATTAGGAAACCCGAAAGGGCGGCTTGCCCTGCACCGCCTGCCACTACTGCACCGGTCATTGCCCGAAGCATTTGCCCATTCCGGAGCTGATTGCGCTGTACAACGAGCATAAGCTGACCGGCGGCGGCTTTATTGCGCCCATGGCGGTGGGCAGTATGCCGGAGAACAAGCGGCCTGCGAACTGCGTGGGATGCAGAAGCTGTGAAACGGTCTGCCCCCAGCGCATCAAAATCAGCGAAATGATGAAGGAATTCTCGGGAATGATTGGAATGTAAGTCTGTACTTATTGAGCGGGGAGCTTCAAACGCGTTTGCGTAAAGCCCCCGCTTTTGCTCTTTGCGGCGATTGCTGCCGTTCATTCCCGCTTGACAACGCCTTTATCAAGGGTCTACAATGTTTTTACATCCTGAGGTGTTCGCCAGCGCCTTGTATCTCCCGACATGACTAAAATGGAGCTCGGGTTGACGGATATATGCCATGCCCCCGCCTTCGGGCGCCAGGGGAAGACAGAGGATTCGCACAGAGCGCCAGCCTGCTTGAACTAAGCGGGTGAATCATAAGGCACAGCGGCATTTTGGGATGTTTTTTATTTGAACTTGCTTTCCGAATTTTGGAGGTGCCGTATGGAAATTGAGAATATCGGCAGCCGCGATGTCGCCCGCTCGGCGATTCTTATAGCCTTGACCCGTACCCGCGAGGAGGAAACGGAGCTGCGCGCGCGCTTTGCGGCGCAGGGAATTTTGAGCGCCGCCGTCGATTACGGCGGTGATTTTGTTCAGAGCGTTTCAAAGATTGTCGAGCGCGCCGTAGTTGCGGCAAAGCGCGAGAAAATTATCGGCGAAACTCACCATGAGGAGGGCGCTGTCGCGGGAGCCGCCCGCGAGGCTGTCGCTCAGGTTATGAATAAAGCTCTCGGGCTTTCCGTCGGCGGAAAGATAGGCGTTGCCCGCAGCGGCGACCATATCGCGGTTGCCGTGTTCTTCGG
>CAZUTB010000548.1:0-1588 GCA_964622905.1 uncultured Oscillospiraceae bacterium
AAAACCTTTGTGCTTGCCGATATACCCGGTTTGATCGAGGGTGCGGCGGACGGCGCGGGCCTTGGGCATGACTTCTTGCGCCATGTGGAAAGAACCAGAATGCTGGTGCATGTTGTTGATATATCCGGCTGTGAGGGGCGCGACCCGATAGAGGATTATAATCAGATAAATAACGAGCTTTTGCATTACAGCGAGCGGCTCGCGGCGCTGCCGCAGATAGTCGCCGCCAATAAAACTGATATAAGCGACGAAAATCTGGAGCGCTTTAAAAAAGCCGTTGGCAAGGAAACAAAGGTGTTTGCGGTATCGGCTGCGACGGTCAGCGGCTTTGACGCCTTGCTCGACGAGGTGCTGAAAACTCTTGAGACGCTGCCAAAAACGATGGAGTTTGAAGAAATTGAGATAGATGAAAAACATCGTTACGAGCCCGGCTTTGAAGTGGAAATGGACGACGGAGTATATGTGGTGAGCGGCGGGACTGTTGATTACATTCTCGACACCACCGATGCAGACGACGATGAGTCCATGCGCAGATTCCAGCAATATCTTATAAGCAGCGGGATAATAAAAGCGCTCAAGGAAAAGGGCGCGGGCGATCAAAGCGTCGTTCGCATGGGCGAATGGGAGTTTGACTTTATTGAATAAACTTGCGGGCTTTTTCGCTAAAGGCGGCGAAGCTCTTACCACTGATAACATAGATGAAAGGGAGCTTTCCTAAGCGAAAGCTATGGTCATAAATATGATAAACAGTAAGCAGCGAGCCACATTAAGAAGCATGGCGAACACATTGGAGGCAACATTGCAGGTTGGCAAATCCGGCGTCAGCGCGGAGCTCGCGGAGGAATTGGATAAGGCGCTTGAGGCGCGCGAGCTTGTGAAGCTGTCCGTACTGGAGACCGCACCGCAGAGCGCCAGGGAGGCTATAGGCATGATTTGCGAGAGGCTGCACGCTCAGCCCGTGCAATGCATAGGCCGCAAGATAACTGTATATCGCCGTTCACGCGAAAATCCAAGGATAGAATTATAGCTTGGGCGAGGCGTGCCCCCGGCTTATTATAGACCGGCTTCTTCGCGGCGGAATTGCTGGGCTAGCATTGCAAAGCAAAGGCACGCTCCACCGAGTATGCGATAATACAGCGCGTACCGGACGAAAAATGACGCGGCGAAAAGCGCGAAGGCAACGAACCAGTAGCGCTTTGCCTTGATGGGGTTTAGCGGACTGGAGACGGCTTTTTTCTTCTTTTCCGCCTTCTCACTTTCGAGTATTGCACAGTCAATATCATCGTCTGTGGGCGTTATTTCGTGTGCAAACGGTTTAAGCGCTTTTGCACCAATGTATTGAGCGCTGAATTTGTATCGCTCGGGCAGCGCTTTTGCCTCGTCGGACGCTCCGGATATGCAAAAAATGATAAGCTTATTTGCTCTTTCACGGCGCGCCTTGCGCAAAATGCGCAGCATAAGCTCATCGCTGAGCTTGGCGGCGCACTGAGAAACGCATATAAGCGCACCTTCAAGCGGAAGTGAATTTTTTGCTATATTCTCTTTGACTATTGGTGATAAGCTTTGTTTATCGAGTATGACAAGGCGC
>CAZUTB010000549.1:0-1580 GCA_964622905.1 uncultured Oscillospiraceae bacterium
TCGTCAAGGGAATAGCCGTTTTGCTTGAGCAGCTTGGTAAAGTAATTAAGCTTTGCGTCTTCCTTGACGTTTTCGCCAAGCTCGGCAGTCGAGTCATCAAGGTTCTTCTGGAAGTTATCATCAGCAGTTTTCGCAGCCGCCGCTTCTTCTTCTTCGGTTAAGGTAAGCCCGTCCCTGTGCGCTGCGGCTATGGGCAAAAGACCGTCAACAACTTGGTCAAAAGCCTTTTCACGAAGCTCCGTCTGAGGGTTGTCCGCATTTTCAACGGTGATCGCGCCATAATCATAATACTGCTGAACAGACTCTAAGGCTTGAGAATACATTGAATAGGTTATGGTAATATCGCCGACTTTTCCGATAACGGGATTGTTGTTAACCGCTTGGCAGCCAGCCATAATACCAAAGATCATCACGATGCTAAGCGCAAGTGTGATGACGCGTGTTTTCTTGTGCATTGAACTATCTCCTTAATATGTGCATACGTCGGTTTTTTAAGCCGACTATACTATTTTATACATTTGCCGCAAGCCTGTCAATTATAAGCTTTGAAACAAAATAAAAATATCACATTCCCGCACCCAAACGCATAGCTTGAAGTAATCATTTCTGCGGGAGGAAAAGCATGAAAAGACTATTAGCGATCACTATGTCACTGCTGCTTCTTTTACCTGTCTTTACAGGTTGTGCAAAAGAAACCGGCGTGCGCGAAATCACGATCAATGAGGTAACACGTTCCGTATTCTATGCGCCGATGTATATCGCCGCCGAAAAAGGTTTCTTTGAGGCGGAGGGTCTGCATGTTTCCATCATCACCAGCGGCGGGAGCGACAAGAGTATGACAGCTCTTTTGGCAAACGAAGACGACATCGCTCTTATGGGACCTGAGACAGCCGTGTATGTGAAAAACAAAGGTAAAGCCGACTATCCCCGTATCGTTGCGCAGCTTACCAAGCGCGACGGTTCTTTCTTGATCGGTAGGACACCCGAGGAAAGCTTCGATTGGGCTTCGCTCAAAGGAAAAACAGTCATCGCAGGTCGTCCCGGGAGTATGCCGTATATGACTTTTCTTTACCTGCTGGAAAAACACGGAATTGTTCCCGGCGAGGATGTCGAAGTGATCAGCAATATCCAATTTCCGCTTATGGGCGGCGCCTTTGAAAGCGGAACCGGCGACTATGTGACACTTTTTGAGCCTACCGCCTCCGCGTTTCAAGCGGAAAGAAAGGGCTATATCGTCGCAAACATCGGCTTAGAGTCCGGCGAGGTTCCTTATACGGCTTTCATGGCAAGAGCGGATACCATTGAAAATGATTCCGAGTTCATCGAAGCCTTTGTGCGCGCGATTTATAAGGCACAGTGCTGGACTTGGGAAGCAAGTGACGAAGAAATTGCAAAAGCCGTTCAGCCTTATTTCCCCGATACCAGTGTCGAAACGCTAACGCTTGTAGCGAAAAACTATCGCGCCGCCGACGCATGGACGAAAACGCCCGTTATGAGCGAAGATTCGTTTGCAAGGCTGCAAGATGTCATCGATAACGCAGGCGAGCTTACGGCGCGCGTCGATTTCGCGGCTCTGGTTG
>CAZUTB010000550.1:0-1565 GCA_964622905.1 uncultured Oscillospiraceae bacterium
CCATCAATTTACAATTTAAAGGAGCTGTATTGACTTATTATCCCATATTTCATTGACATTAAGCTCATGCGTATTTATAATTACGATAGAGGTTAGGTTTATATGCCGCTGCTGCTCAGCTACGCATATGCTGCATGGCGCAGCTCAGCTGCACGAATCGGAGGATAAGCCGTGACACAGGAAATCATACAGTCTAATTTCGCCGCAGTTATAACGGTGCTGATGCTTTTCATATTCACGCTTGTTGATCGCTCTTTCAACTCGCGTATCAGGAAGCTCTTTGTGTGCGCCTGTCTGTTTGCCTTATCCCTTACCGCAAGCGAGATTGTGGACTTCATAATGTCAACGCGCTCAGAGCCGACAATAGTCAGAAGCATAACTACCGCGCTGGGCTATACCCTTAGGATGGCAATAATCTATACCGTGTACCTGCTTACCCGCCGCAGGGAGCAGCAGCTGAACCTCTTTATCGCAATGCCTATGTTCATTGCCGCGGCGCTGAGCTTTATAAGCATAAAAACGGGCTTTTGCTTCTCCTACAATGAAAAGAACGAGTTTGTCCGCGGCGTTTTGGGCTATCTGCCGTTCTACGTTTGCGGCTTCTATATGCTCCTTATGCTCATTTGGACGTATAAGGAGTTCAGGGTAAACGGCTATGCCGAAACCGGAATCATCCTGCTGCTCTGCATTATCATCGGAATTGCGACTGCGCTTGAAACCGTTCTGCGCTATGTTTTCGTCCTGAATGGCGCTATCGGCGCGGCGCTCGTGTTCTATTATCTGTATCTGCACGTTCAGATATATATGCGCGACGCTCTGACCAACCTGCTGAACCGCCGCCAGTTCTTCCTTGACGCGGAGCGCGGGCAGTACGGAACCATAAGCGTTATTTCGATTGACATGAACAACCTTAAAACGATAAATGACACCTATGGGCACGCGGCGGGGGATAAGGCAATCTGCGCCGTGGTTGAGAACATACTTTTCTGTATGCCCTCAAAATGCAGGCTTTACCGCACCGGCGGCGATGAATTTATGATGCTTTGCAGCCGTCCTCGCGCTCAGCTTGACCAGATGCTGGAGAATATCCGCGAGCGCATGGCTGTGTCGCCGTATACCGCCGCAATGGGCGTAGAAACCTATATCCCGGGCATGGATTTCAATACCGTCTGCGCAAAGGCGGACGAGAAGATGTACCAGAATAAAGCGAAGATTAAGGAGGAAGAGCGCCTTCACCAAATCGGCAAATAGCCTTCCCGCTGAAAATACCCCATCTGCGGTGTCAGCTGCGCATAAATGGCTCAGTCACGTACCTCCGAGTACGCTCCTTCACCATTTTGCTTGCTTCCTAGCATCTGCGGCATTTTGAGCGGGAAGGGTTGTAGGAACAGCAAAGATTTCTGTTGTCGAAAGAAGCTTTCCGTTCGAGAAATTATCGTAACCGAAAACGCACCGTCTGCGGTATTCAAACGTATATATTTACCATAAAATGTGTAGGGGCGAACTGTGTTGTCAAGTGCAACATAGTTTACACTTTGTCCGAGGACATGGTTTACACTTTTGGC
>CAZUTB010000551.1:0-1563 GCA_964622905.1 uncultured Oscillospiraceae bacterium
AGCGGCCCATGGGAGCAGAACATCGGCGACGGCGCTGTAACCGAAGAATAACCCAAACAAAACAATAAAGGAGAAAATAAGTATGAAAAAGATTATTACGCTGGTTCTCTCTCTTTGCCTTTTGATTACCTCTGTTTCCGCGTTTGCGGAGAGCACCCCCATCGCCAACGGAAGCAAGGAATACAACATCGTTATCGAGCTGCCCGAGGGCTTTGAAATCACCGAGAACGAGTATCTTGAGGATGCGGACCTCAGCGCGGTTATTATCGACTACCCCGCTGCCGAAACCGCTAACTTCTACCTGATGATTGCCTATGACGAACTTTTCGGAACCTCCTCGCTCAGCGACATGGATGCCGAAACCGAGCAGGCGTTCTTCGAGTATGCCACCGCCGGTTTTGAAGCTCCCACCTATGAAATGCGCTCCCTTGACAACGACGTTCGCGTCATGGTTCTCAACGAGGACGGAGCATCCGATTTCGCGTATGTTATGACCGTTTATCACGGCTACTTCGTATCCATCTACATCGCGCATGAGGATTACTCGACTATTGGCAACGACGACATCGAAAAGGCAGTAGCTCTGGTTGACGCGATTGCTTTTGAAAAGGCTGAGTAAGCTTATAAAGCCTTTACTCATTGCCCGAAGGAGGAATCTACTTGAAAAAAATACTGGCATGGCTGCTTTGCCTGACGCTTTGCCTCTTCTCGTTTGCGGCGTTTGCCGATGACGAAGCGCTGAGCGTTTCCGCAGCAGGAGTGACAACGGAGATTTGCACCTATTCCGCCGAAAACGACATTCTTACCGTATCCCTCGCCGAGAACGCCACCACCGGCTTCTCATGGGAATACGAGCTTTCGGCAGACGGAATACTCAGCTACCAGAGCGACGAATACGTTCCCGCCGAAGGCAGCGAGGAAACGGTCGGCGCGGGCGGGACGCGCACCTTCAAGTTCAAGGCGGAGAGCGCAGGAGAAACAACGATTCACTTCGATTGCGTCCAGCCCTTCGACCCGATGAACACGCCCGCAGGCTGCGTAACAATAAGCCTTACGGTTGACGAAAGCAAGAAGATAACCGTAAACGAAATGAAGCCTTCCGACGAGCAGGAGATAGACGCAAAGCCGCTCCACCTTAACGGCGACGCGGACGAGGAAAGCCATTTCGGAGTAGCGATAGGGTTTATCGACGCAGCGGAGCTGCTGCTTACGGAAAATCCCTCCACCGGCTACACATGGCAGGTAACTCAGCCCGACGCAGGCATTCTCGCCATTCTGACCGACTCCTATGTTGAGCCTGTCGGCGATGAATACAGCGCAGGAGCGGCGGGAACGCACCACTGGCTGTGGGACGCCCGCGGCGCAGGCGAAGCGGTTGTGACCGCTGAGTACAGCCGCGTATGGGAAAATGACGCTCCCCTCTATGCGGTCAACGTAACCTTCACGGTTGACGAAAACCGCAAGGTAACAGTTAAGGAAGCAACCATAAAGTCCTCTGCCGCTCCCTCTGCGCTTACCTTCACCGGTCCCGGACCCGTTGTTCAGATGTCCTCCGACAGCGCG
>CAZUTB010000552.1:0-1552 GCA_964622905.1 uncultured Oscillospiraceae bacterium
TTATCCGAACAGCGTTCCCCTCGGCAAAGCCCGCAAGGGATACAAGCATAAGCATAAGAGCAGCAAATAACGATATAATCCTTTTCATAGTCAATCCTCCGTTTCTTTAGTCGTGAGCGCGCTCTTGCAGACAACTCCCTCAAGAGAGCCGAGCCTTCCCGTAAGCGCTCCCACTCTGTCCGTTGTTCCGCGAATGATAAGCCCTATAACGGCAATTCCGTTTTCCTGATCCGGAACTCCGATTCTTCCGGTTATCATATCGGAATACTTGCCAATAATCTCATTCACAAGCGGAACCTGCTGTTTGTTTTCGATCACGATGCCGATGAACCCAATTCTCTTTTTCATACTGCCGTCCCCAAAGCCAAATTTGCCGCAAAAAGCAGCCCGCAATAAATACGGACTGCCATAATGTCATCCCTCCATTTCTCTCGGGTCAGGCGCTGGCAAGCCCTTCCGTCAACAATAATGCTTTGCTCCGCCTCACGGTTTCCCGCTCGAGCTTCGCATATTCTGATTATACCCTATAAACCGAGGAGTGAAAAGTGTTTTAGAAAATAGCGTCGATAAATTCTTTTGCGTCGAACGCCTGCAAATCGTCAATGCCCTCGCCAACGCCAACATACCAGACAGGCACCTGCAATTCCTGCTCAATTGCAAGCACTACGCCGCCCTTTGCGGTTCCGTCAAGCTTCGTAAGCACAATTCCGCCTATCTCGGCTGAATTCTTGAACTCCTTAGCCTGATTAAGCCCATTTTGACCCGTGGTTGCGTCAAGCACGAGCATTGAGCGAACCTCAGCCTCCGGAAAATTCTTGTCGATAACTCTCCTTATTTTGTTAAGCTCCTCCATAAGGTTCTTTTTGTTATGAAGGCGTCCGGCGGTATCGACCATCAGCAAATCCGTGTTATGCGCCTTGGCGGACTGTATAGCGTCAAAAACAACAGCCGCAGGGTCTGCGCCCTCCTGATGACGGATTATCGGGACATTCGCCCGCTTTGCCCATACTACAAGCTGCTCGCCTGCGGCTGCGCGGAATGTATCGCCCGCGGCAAGCAGAACGCTTCTTCCGATTGACGAAAAGCGGAGCGCCATCTTGCCTATTGTGGTAGTTTTGCCAACGCCGTTTACGCCTACAAACAGCATAACCATCGGCCAGCGCAGGTCGGGGCGATGAATATTCATCTGCTTAACTAGAATCTCCTTAAGCAGCTCGCGCGCCTTTTTAGCGTCCTTAATCCTGTTTTTGTCAACCTCGGCTCGTAATTCACCGATTACCTTATCGGTGGTTTTTACGCCAACATCCGCCATTATGAGTATGTCGGTCAAATCATCGTAAAAATCCTCGTTGATGACTTCGGTGCTTTCAACAAGCTCCTCCATCTTATCGCCCATATTAGCTCTGGACTTAGTCATGCTCTCGCGCAGACGCGCAAACCAACCCTTTTTCTTCTCGGACTCCGACATATATTTTCCCCCTTATTGATAATCCTTAAGCGCTACCGAAACCATTGAGCTGACGCCCTTTTCCTGCATTGAAACGCCATAGAG
>CAZUTB010000553.1:0-1548 GCA_964622905.1 uncultured Oscillospiraceae bacterium
AGGCTCATACAGCGATACGAATGTACGCAGGCTCTTTGCCTTCACGTTGTCAGCAGATTTGCCTTCAAGCGGCAGAATATTGCCGCCACGATCCTGAATCACAAAGTCAAGCTCCGCTTTCCCGGGCGAACTCCAGTAGTACGGGGCAAAGCCGCTCACGGTAAGCGCCTGCATGATATAGTTTTCGGCAAGCGCGCCCTTGAAGCCGTCAAAGTTGTGAGGGCTTGAAAGCACCACGTTTGCCGCAATGCCGAATTTAGAACACAACAGACCCGTGTCCATCATATAGATTTTGAAGGAATCGTTGTCGGTATAAGCGGATAACGGCATCTTTCCCTCTCTGACGCGGGTACAGACGTTTATCATACCCGCGGCTTTCAGCCAGTCGATAGCGGTTTCATACTCATACGCCCGCGCGCCGGATTTGATGACCTTATACTGGAACTTATGGTTCTCCTTTGAAAGCTGCGCCGGAACGCTGCCCCATGCCGCCATGATGCGCGTCGTATCCTGCGGGGTCGCGTACTTCGCCATATCCGCAATGTAGGAATCGCCAAGCGTTTTTTGCGCCGCAGTCACAAAGTCAAAATCATGGGTGTCCACATACTCGCTCACAGCTTTGGGCATACCGCCGACAACAAGATAAATCCTATACAGATCGAGCGCAGTTTCATGCAGCGAAAGCGGAGTGAAGCCAGTAAAGCTATCCTGTATCAGCCTGCACAACTTTTCGTTTCCTGTCGCCCATAAGAATTCCTCAAAATCCAGCGGATAGAGCGTCATCCTGTCAACTTTTCCCACGGGGAAAGAATACTTCTCGCGCTTGAGCGCGACGCCCAATAGGCTGCCCGCTGCAATGATATGATATTCGGGCGCTTTCTCGCAGAAATACTTCAGACTGGTCAGCGCCCGTTCACACGCCTGTATCTCATCAAATATGATGAGCGTATCGCCGGGGAAAATGTTCTCGCCTGATTTCACGGAAAGCTCGCGCACAATACGGGCAGGATCAAGATCGCGCTCAAAGATAGCTGTGACCTCGGAGGAATCCTCCATATTAAAATACGCTGTGTTTTTATAATATTGCTTGCCGAATGTCAAAGCCGTATAGGTCTTGCCCACCTGCCTTGCTCCTCCGAGCAAAAGCGGCATCCGTTTCGGGTTGGATTTCCAGCGTTTCAATGCTTCAATGACTTTTCGTTCCATTTTGTGCATTCACCTCTCATTTATTATATCCAATAAATGCGAGATATACAACAACTGTTTTATCTTTCTCTATCAAAACTTCTTACACGTTCTTTTTCCTCCTGCTCCGACTCCGCGTCGAGCGTATCGTTTTCGCGCTTGTCCATATTGAGCATGGGATCCAACTTCGCAATCCGAGCGGATGAGGAAGATGGCTTCGAGCCGGACGAGTATTTCGCCTGCTTAGAAAGCAAAAGCCCATCACCGCGCAGGGCGGTGATGGGCCTGAGGACTATATCACAGTATCGTCCAACAGAAAATCAATAATTCCAATATTCAGAATGCCGTTATCGTCGTACCATC
>CAZUTB010000554.1:0-1548 GCA_964622905.1 uncultured Oscillospiraceae bacterium
ATCTTGCCCATATTACCCGAGGTTCCGCCCAGAAATGCGTGGGTGGGCGGTGGAAGCGGCTCGCAGGCCTCGGGGGCGTTGCCTTCTACGACGGTCAAATTATGGAGCGCGAAGCGTTTTCTGTTTACGCGTATAAGCTCCGCCGCGTCCTTTCTGCACTCTATGGCATATACCTCACCTCGGCTGCAGATTCCGGCCATCTCAACCGATACCGAGCCGGTGCCGGCACCTATATCGTAGGCAACGGAGTCCGCATCGAGCATGAGCTTCGCTATGGATATTGCGCGAATTTCGCCCTTTGTCATAGGAACCACCTTGCCTTCGGTGCTTCTTAAAAAGGCATCGTCCGGAAGGGACCATGCCCTTTTGCTTGGGAAGGCATTTTTATTTCGAATAATCACCGCGCACAAGGGGTCAAAGCGCAGGTTTTTAAGCTCCTCAGCCGTTCCGGTGGTTATCTTTTCATCGCTGTAGGAAAGCCGCTCTCCTGCCGAAACGACAGCTTCCGAAAGGCCTTCCTGACAAAGCTCCTCGCATATCCGGTTCACCGCACCGCTTCCGCCGACAAGCGCGAAAACCTTTTTGTTTTCCGCGACGGACGGAACGGCGGAGCCTTTCCTGCCGTGGAGCGATATGATGCGGGCGTCCTCCCAGGACAGGCCGAGCTTAGAGCAGAGGTACTGTATCGAGCTTATTCCCGGGTATACCCTCGGCGAATAGTCCTTAAGCATCGGCAGGAGCTTTTTTGTGCCGCTGTAAAAGCCCGTGTCGCCCGACATGAGGACGGCGAAGCGTCTGTATTCGGGATGCTCCTTTATATATGCGAGTATCTTGGCGTTGTCCATGGATTCAAAGCGGGCCTTATCGCCGCCGACGGATTCGACTATGCGCTTCGCGCCGATTACGCAGTCAGCGTCTCGAACTGCATTTTTCGCTTCCTCCGTCATAAGCGCAGGATTTCCCATGCCTATGCCTACGACGCTGACCTGCTGACTGAGCGCTACATCAAAACGTTTGCACAGCTCCTGCACCGCTTCTTCAAAGCTTAAGCCCTCATGCTGAGGCGGTCTGCCGATTATTACGCTGAGCGCTCCCTCCTCCTGAGCCGCTTCGATTTTCTCAAGAAAGCCGCCGCTGCTGCCAGAGTCCTTTGTCACAAGAAACTTCGCGCCGGTCGCCCTTATCAGCTCCCTGTTCAATTCCTTCGAAAAGGGCCCCTGCATCGCAATGATGTGCGAGGGGGCGATACCGCTTTTTTCGCAGGCTGAAACGGATTCCACGGTTGGGAGCACGCGGACATAAAGCCGCTCGCGGTATCCCTCTATCTCAGTGTAAGGAACAAGTTCCTTGCTTCCGGTGGCGATGAGGACGCAGCCCTCGGTGCCCTTAAGATAGTCCGCCGCCTCGCTGATAGAGCCAACGTATACCGCGCCCTCGATGTCCGTACCGCCCGCGCGGTTAAGGCGCAGGTATTCCGTGCCGGCGCTGGCGCAGGCTCCCTTGATATTCTGTGTCACTTCCGCCGCGTAGGGGTGTGTGGCGTCAACG
>CAZUTB010000555.1:0-1542 GCA_964622905.1 uncultured Oscillospiraceae bacterium
CTTCACCCGCTGCGTTGCCGAGTCCCTTGGCGATGAGAGCAAGTATCTGCACTACGGGCTTACCTCCACCGACGTTGTTGATACCGCGCAGATGTCCAACCTCAACGAAGCTTGCGGGCTTATAGAGAAGGATTTGGAAAGCTTTATCGAAATGCTCGGTAAGCAGGCTGTGAAGTATAAGATGACCCCCTGCATGGGCAGAACGCACGGAGTTCACGCCGAGCCGACAACGCTTGGGCTTAAGTTCGCGCTGTGGTATGCCGAAATGCAGCGCAATCTTGAGCGTTTCCGCCATGCCCGCGAGACCATAGCAGTAGGCAAGATTTCCGGCGCTGTCGGAACCTATGCCAACGTTGACCCCTTTGTTGAAAAGTATGTTTGCGAGCATATGGGGCTTAAGCCCTCGCCTATAAGCACTCAGGTTTTGCAGCGCGACCGCCATGCCGAGTTCATGGCTTGCATCGCTGTCATCGGCTCAAGCCTTGAAAAGTTCGCAACCGAGGTTCGCGGCCTACAGAAGACCGAAACTCGCGAGGTTGAGGAACCCTTCCACGCGGGGCAGAAAGGCTCAAGCGCAATGCCGCATAAGCGCAATCCTATCAACTGCGAGCAGATTTGCGGGCTTTCCCGCGTTCTGCGCGGCTATTCCGTAACGGCTATGGAGGATGTAGCTCTCTGGCATGAGCGCGATATCAGCCATTCCTCCGTTGAGCGCATTATCATTCCGGACGCGTGTATGCTCATTGATTATATGCTGGTAAAGCTTGAGGGCATTCTGGGCAACCTGTTCGTCTATCCCGAAAATATGCTCCGCAATATGAAGATGTCAATGGGGCTTGTTTTCAGTCAGCATGTGCTTCTCACGCTTATCAAAAAGGGTATGCTCCGCGAAACTGCCTATGACTTGGTTCAGAAGACGGCTATGCAGTCCTGGGAGCAGCAAAAGCAGTTCCGCGACCTTATCGGAGAGGTTCCGGAGGTTAAGGAGCGCCTTACTCCCGCCGAGCTGGACGATTGCTTCGACCTCAAGTACCATTACACCCATGTGGATGATATATTCAAGCGCCTCGGACTTGAATAAGAACCTTAATTAAGCGCTATACAACAGAGCTGCCGCATATTGAAAAACCTGCGGCGGCTCTTTTATGTATAAATATAAGCTAACTATTTAGTTGATGTAATCCCCGTTATACTGCACGAGCGATACATCCTTAACGCCCTCAAGCTTCTGAATGCTGTCCGCAAAGCTCAAATCATGCTTGTGAACGCGCACCTCCATAGCCAGCTCAACCTGCTCGCCGCGCGCGGTGCGGCTCTTTATCTGATACTTAGACGCACCCATTATCTTCTTTATACCCTCGCCGATGTCCGCGCCCTCAAAATGAACGAGCAGTATGTATATTTCGTCCTTCGGTCCCTTGTGATGCGTAAACATAAGGAGCATTATTACCATTATTGCGCTGATAAGCAGCCCTATGTAGAACATTCCCGCGCCCGTTGCGATTCCGACGGCTACCGCCCAGAACAGGAACATCAAATCCA
>CAZUTB010000556.1:0-1537 GCA_964622905.1 uncultured Oscillospiraceae bacterium
CACGTCTGCTAGAGCAGACGTGCGCTGAAAGCGTAGCGGTAGTGAAGCTTACGCGGTGTAGACCGCTATCGCCTCGAACTCCGCGTTAAGGCTGATGCTCAGCTCGCCGTTTGCAAGGGTGATTTCGTTGCCCTCGGTTGAGAGGGTGCGGACTATCCTGCTTCCCTTGACGGGAATGGTAATCCTATCCGGAATAGCTGCCCTGCTGCCGAAGGTGTGAATGACGGTAAGCGTTTCGTTTCCCTCTGTTCTCGCTACCGCCTGCCATCCCTCCGGATGCCGCCATGAGGCTGAAATCTTGCCGAATATGCGGCTTTCGCCGCCCCGAATGAAATGCTCAGTTTCGCGGTAGAAGGCTACCGCGCTGTCTACAAGCGCCCATTGTCTTTCATTCAAATCGTAAATATCTCCGGAGAGGCACATTACGCCGAGCAGCGTGTTGACCAGCGAGTAATTGAGCCGCTTGTCATCGTCCTTCGCCCTGAGAACCGCCCATATCTGCGACTGTGCGGGAAGGATGAGGCGGTGCAGGTTTGCTGCGATTATCGGTATTTCCCTGCATTCGTGCGCGTCCGAGAAGGACGCCATATCGGAAACCGCCATCATTGACGGCTCAAGCCTGTGTCCGCCGGAGGCGCAGTTTTCTATCATCAGCCCCGGGATTTCCTCGCGCATTTCCTTGAAAAAGCGGCGCGTTCCCTCTATGTTTTTGCGAAGCCCCTCGCCAAGGCTTTCTTCTCCGTCGCAGCCGATGCCTATGCAGTCGTTGTAATCTACCTTGATGTACTCAAAGCCGCATTTCCGCAAAAGCCCCGTGACCCGCTCGCGCAGATACTCATGCGTTTCATCCATTCGCATATCGAGAAAGCGGCGGTTGTCGGTGTCAATTACTGTTCCGTTGCGCTTGAGCAGCAGCTCTGTTTTCTCGCCTATCTTCGCGCTTCTCGCAACTGTTTCCGGCTCAAACCAAAGCCCGGGCTTCATTCCCGCCGCCTTAATCATATCGGCGGTGTATTTAAGCCCCTTCGGGAACGCGGTTTTTTCATCGGGAATCCAGTCACCGCCGCAGTTTGACCAGCCGGTTTCCCTGTCACCGTACCAGCCCGCGTCGATAACCAGAGTGTCAACATCGTGCCCCTTGAGCGTAGCGATTATCTTTTCTAGGTTCTGCTCGCTTGGGTTTCCCCATGTTGTGCAGTATTCGTTGAAAATAACGGGCAGAGGCTTTCCGCGCCCGACAAAATCATCGTTCATAATGTCCGCGAGCCGCGCGGTTACAGCGTCAATATCGCCAACGCCTACCGTAAGATACGCCTGCGGTGAGCGGAAGCTTTCGCCCTGCTGAAGCGTTTTTGCCCAGTGACCGTAATCGTAATCCGCCAGCCCGCCCGTCAGGGAAAGCCCGTTATCCTTGCGCCGCGCCTCAATCTGCCATGACGAGGGAATTGCGAGCTGCATCGCCCATATAACTCCCGCCGCGCTGTCCTCAAGTGCTGCAAACGGGAAGAAGCCTCTTACGGGCATCGAGCCTGTCTGC
>CAZUTB010000557.1:0-237 GCA_964622905.1 uncultured Oscillospiraceae bacterium
GCAACACCCATTTCAATGGCGGTAAACTTTATAGGCAATAAGCTGTTCGTATTTAAAAAAAAAGAAATTAAGTAGAGGGCAATTATGCTATCGAGTGTGAAAAGCTTCGGGCTAATGGGACTTAGCGGTTATCCTGTCACGATTGAAGTGGATATTTCGCCGGGGCTGCCCGGGTATGAAACCGTCGGACTGCCGGATGCCGCGGTTCGGGAAAGCAAAGACCGCATCCGGGCCGCC
>CAZUTB010000557.1:247-1533 GCA_964622905.1 uncultured Oscillospiraceae bacterium
AATCAAAGGATCGCGTTCGTTCGGCGATAAAAAACACCGGATTAACCTATCCTATGACACATATAACGGTTAATCTCGCTCCGGCTGATCTAAAAAAAGAAGGTTCAGTTTACGATCTGCCCATAGCTATTGGTCTTCTTGTAGCCTCTAAACAGCTTTCTAACGATAAACAACTCGATTCAATATTATTACTTGGCGAGTTGGCGCTTGACGGTTCGCTGCGCGGCGTCGCAGGAATACTGCCCATGGTTATTGGCGCGCTTGAGCACAAAATAAAGGCGGTTATCGTGCCGCGCGAAAATGCTCAAGAGGCGGCGTTTGTGCACGGTTTAGATGTGCTTGCGGCTGATTCATTATCTCAGGTGGTGGCACATCTTAAAGGTGAGGCGCTGATTACACCGTGCGAGCATACCACATGGAATAATCAATCGCCAAATACATACGTCGATTTCTCTGAAATAAAAGGCCAGCAAGGTGCAAAACGTGCTGCTGAGGTCGCCGTGGCGGGACATCATAATCTGCTGCTCATAGGAACGCCGGGTTCTGGAAAAACAATGCTTGCACGAAGCATACCGTCTATACTGCCAAAACTGACATTTGAAGAAGCGCTGGAAATAACAAAAATCCATTCTGTCACAGGTGTGCTAAAAGCAAGCGGTGGAATAATCGAAGAACGCCCTTTTAGGTCGCCCCATCATTCCGCGTCGTCTGTGGCAATAGTCGGCGGAGGGGCCAAAGCTACGCCGGGCGAAATAAGTTTGGCTCATTACGGGGTGCTGTTTTTAGACGAGCTGCCGGAATTTCAAAAGCCTGTGCTTGAAGCGCTGCGCCAACCGCTGGAAGACGGATTTGTTTCCATCACTCGCGCGGCGGCAAAATCACAGTATCCCGCCAATTTTATGCTCGTGGCGGCAATGAACCCTTGCCCGTGCGGGAATTACGGCTCAAGAATAAACGAATGCAGATGTTCACCCATTCAGATTTCAAGGTATCGAAACAAAATCTCGGGACCTCTTTTAGACAGGCTAGACCTTCATGTGGAAATGTCCGAAGTGGAGTATTCCGATATTTCTTCTAAGGCTTCAGGCGAAGCTTCCATTGTGGTGCGTGAACGCGTGGAACGCGCACGTCAGAAGCAGCGCGCAAGATACCTAAACAGCGGGATTCTTTTTAACGCGCAGCTAAACGGCGCTCAAATTGAGCGCTATTGCGTTATGGAAGCCAAGGCCGAAAGCATATTGCATAAAGCGTTTCAGGCATATAAGCTAAGCGCTCGCGCATATAGC
>CAZUTB010000558.1:0-1529 GCA_964622905.1 uncultured Oscillospiraceae bacterium
CGATCTTGTTCATAAACTCACGGCGTTTCTTGGCGGTAAAGTCCTGTTCACCGGGAAGAAGTATTTTCGCATTAGGGAAGAAGGAGATAAACTCCTGCCCCCACTGTGCCAGCACAGACTTGGGTACTACAAACATGGGCTTTTTAACCACGCCGAGCTGGCGCAGTTTCATGGCTGCCGCCGCCATTTCCGCAGTTTTTCCTGCGCCTACCTTATGTGCTATCAGGGTATTGCCGCCAGAGGAAATAATGCGCTGAACCACGTCCTTTTGGTGAGCGCGGAGCGGCTTTGCCGCACTAATGCCGTCCACGGTGAGGTTTGCGCCGTTATATTTAGGGGTAACGGTGTTGTTGAAGGTCTCGTTGTACAGATGAGCAAGGGTATCGCGCCGCGCTTCATCCTCCCATATCCAGTTTTTAAACTCGGCTTTTATGGCCTCGGCCTTTTCCTGGGCGGCAATGGTGGCTGCCTTATATACATAGGAGCGCCCTTCTGCATCTTTTCGGGAAACGACAATGCGTCGGTTGTTCAGTAAGGCGCTGAAAAGGTCTGCAAACGACTTGTCGGCGGTTCCCCATGTGCTGGTATTTTCTACCGAACGTTTTACATAGCTGTCGATGAGCTGCACAATATAGTCGCCCGTCAATGCGGAATAGGAGACTTTGACCTTCGGTCTATAACCGCCGTTGTACACATTGAGCATATGAGAAACGAATTCCGAATACACGCTCTGAGGTACCCAGGTGGCGCCGGGCTGCACGAATATATCCTGATACGGTATATCCTCCGGGATGATCTTCTTCAGCGCGTCAATATTGCGCTGGTAGTCTTTGTCTGCGGGAAGGAGATCTTCTGCATCGCGCAGCTTTGCCTTTACGTTGCCGGACAAATACTGTTCTGCGGTTTCATAGGCACCGTCGCGGTTCTTATATACGAGTTCTGCATCCAGCAGCTCACGAGAAACGGCATCGACGCTATTTCCGGTCAATTCCGCAATCCGCTGCATATCCACGCCGCCCGTTTCGTTGACGGACACTATGAGCGCATCTATCGCGTTGTCGGTGTGGGTGACGGTCTTGCGGGGGGAGACGGTATTCTTTGAGAAAATGTCCGCTTTGTGACCAACTTTCTCCTTGGCATCGTAGCTTTCGAGAGAGGTGATGAAAGGAGCGTCAATATCATCTGAGTATAGCCGCTTATTCCCGGGCGCATTGATAAATCCATGCTGCTTGACAAATGCGTCGTATGCCTTATTCAGCTGAGAGCGAGCTGCTTTTATATCCATCTCACTCGCACCCTGAAGCTGCATATTCAGCAGCCCGCGGGCAGTGTCGCGGATGGAGAGAATTTTTGCGGTGATAGCAGCCTGCTTTTCGGTAGTCTTGCGCTCCACAAGCTGACCATCGTTTATTTTGTATATCTTGCTGCCCTTTGCAACGAGGGAGCCTTCCTTGCCCTTCGCTTCCGCGATGGCAGCGTCCCGGTTGACCTTCTCCACGGTGGGGTGCTTTGGATACTCCATCTTACCG
>CAZUTB010000559.1:0-1523 GCA_964622905.1 uncultured Oscillospiraceae bacterium
AATATCCGGCTGCGTTGCGGTAACCGACGACGAGATATGCGGGCATTTTGAGAGCGCGAAGAAGGAAGCAGCGACGTTCAAGTATCTCTTTACCCTCGGAGAGCGCGAGGGCTGGGAAAACCTTAGCGCGGGCATTGAAAACGCCTCCGAGAATTTCACAAGACCTGAGGATAAAACCGATAACGGCGATATGATGATGGCATACTTTACCTCCGGCACAACCGGAATGCCGAAGCTTGCCGTGCATTCATATACCTATCCCTTGGGGCAGATTCCGACTGCGGCTTACTGGCATAATGTAAATGATAAAACTCTCCATGTCGCCGTAGCCGATACCGGCTGGGCAAAATGCGGCTGGGGAAAGATATTCGGTCAGTGGATATGCGGAACTGCGCTTTTTGTCTATGATATGGACAAATTCATTCCGCGCGACCTTATTGCCGAAATAGCGAAGCATCATGTTACTAATTTCTGCGCGCCGCCAACCATCTATAACTTCATGCTCAAGGAAAACCTTGAGGAGTTCGACCTTTCAAGCCTGAAATGGGCAAACACCGCGGGCGAAGCGCTGAACCCCGAGGTTTACAACAAGTTTTACGAGCGCACCGGCGTTAAGATGTATGAGGCGTTCGGGCAGAGCGAAACAACCCCGCTGCTGATGACCTCCAAGTGGATGGAGCCGCAGCCCGGCTCCTCCGGAAGACCTTCTCCTCAGTATGATATCGACCTTGTTGACGATGACGGAAAAAGCGTTGACGACGGCGAAGAGGGCGAAATTGTCGTCCGCCTTGACAAGGGCTATCCCATCGGGCTTTTCATAGGCTATTATAACGACGACGCGAAGAACAAAGAGGTATTCCGCGACAAAATGTACCATACCGGAGATATGGCATGGCGCGATGTTCACGGGTATTACCACTTTGTCGGGCGCGGTGATGATGTTATCAAGTCCAGCGGCTATCGCATAGGACCTTTCGAGGTTGAAAGCGCGCTGATGGAACATCCCGCAGTCCTGGAATGCGCAATAACCGCCGTCCCCGACCCTGTGCGCGTTCAGCTTGTTAAGGCTACAATCGTGCTTAATAAGGGCTTTGAGCCTTCGCCGGAGCTTGTTAAGGAGCTTCAAAACCATGTTAAGCGCACCACAGCTCCGTATAAGTATCCGCGTATAGTGGAGTTTGTTGACCAGCTCCCGAAGACGATAAGCGGAAAGATACAGCGCGTCAAGCTTCGCCATTTAGATGAAAACAAGCGCATAGAAAGCGAGGACAAGGCTCATGACTAATAAAATACAGTATGTCTGCCCTAAGTGCGGCTGCAACTCCTTTGAGCAGGGTCAGATTCAGACGACGGGCGGAAATTTCAGCAAGCTGTTCAACGTTCAGAACAATAAGTTCATTACGGTATCCTGCTCGCAATGCGGCTATACCGAACTTTTCCGCTCGCAGACCAGCACCGGAATGAATATTCTTGATTTCCTGATGAATAACCGATAAGAAAAGGGTGAGTATATGCTGACTCAA
>CAZUTB010000560.1:0-1521 GCA_964622905.1 uncultured Oscillospiraceae bacterium
GTCCTATCCGGTCTTTCAGTTGAAAGCACCTGAGGGAACAGCGAATATGTGTGCCTTTCCGTAAGCTGTTCAAGCATACCGGCATTAAGCACAAGCATGGTGTCAACCGCAGCCAGTCTGCGCTTTACCTCACATATCAGTGTTTCGTTAGCTACGCCCTCCCTGTATATAATGGCAGCGCGCACATTATTGTCGCCGCCGCAGGGTCTAAGCTCGACCACAAGATCATCCGTTCTGACTCTTCTTCTTATAAGGGTTATGTTTGTCCTCAGGTTTTCAACAAATCCCTCCTGAGAGCCCTTTACCACTTTTTCGTTTTGTGGCTCCTGTATGTTCCTGTGTTCATATTTTCGTGTGTCCATGTTGAGCGCGGCTGCCGCTCCGTCTATAAACACAGCCGTACAGCCGTCCATTATAGCGCTTTTTATAGTTTTCCAGCTTGTTTCTTTCTTTACCTCGCTCATGGCGAATATGTTGTCCGCCGCATAATCTATAAGCTCGCTGTCTCCGTTATCTATATCTCTTACCATCATACCCTGGCGCAGTATGAAGTCGCTTACAAAGCCCTGGTCGGACATTCCGTTTACGAATACCGCAAGCGCAGGCACCTTCCCGCAGAGCAGGAAGCGCCTGAGCACCATATCCGGATTTATTTCGGTATGCAGCTCCGTTTTTAACCGGCGCTCGTTTTCATCTACGCTTGCAGATATGGAGTCGTTCTCCTTCTTCTGCTGCTCGTGCGGAGCAGGCCCGCCTGTATCAAAAAAGCCCGGCTGCCCGGATTCCGTTTCAACCAGCTCAAATTCATCATAGCAGCGCCCAAAGGCAAAAATATGTTTTAACAAGCTTTTGCTCATAAAAAAGCCTCCTCTTCCAATACTGTTTAGTATTGGCAAAAGGAGACCCGACAATACTTCGTAATGCTGCTAATCAAATCAGTTTATATTATTTTTTGCCCGCTCTATAAGCTTCCTGCACGCACCTTTGATGCCTTGAACACTCCTTGCTGTTCGCATGCACCTTTGAATGGAGAAGATGTATGCAAAAATGCCCGTCAAAGCCGTTTGATTCGGTAGGGTTCGCCATATGCGGCATGGTATGCATGCTCGCGGCAACAGTCTTGCCTTTATAGGTTACCCATATAGGCCTTCTGTTCCAGGAAAAGCCTTCAAGGCTCTTTATTATAGACGTGTCATATTTTGTGATAGGTTCACTGTCCGCATGATACCAGCCGCCAAAGCGCGTTGCGCGGAAGCTCTTGCCGGTCCTTACATCGGTAACGGTGAACTTTGCGCCCTTATTGAGCCATTCGCTGCCGCCTTTGAACCAATCAAGCAATATTACTGTGCCTTTCAGCTTATAGAAATCTGCATTGGCTTTTTCAAGCTTGTTCGCGCTGTCATATACGGTTGAAAGCGTAGCGTTTCCGGCTATTCCGTCTGCGGAAAGCCCCATCGCCTGCTGATATTCCATAACGGCTTTTCTTGTTGCGGAGCCAAAAACGCTGTTTACATTATCCTT
>CAZUTB010000561.1:0-1518 GCA_964622905.1 uncultured Oscillospiraceae bacterium
TAAATGTCACCAATTTAAGGAGGATTATTAAGGGGGAACCCCTTAATTGTAATCCGCAGGGGTGGCTTTGCCGCCCCGAGGAGCGGTATCTATACCGCTTCCTTGCGAGTTTTCTGCCCGTTCAGCCGAAGGATGAACAAGAAAACTCGGAAACTCGCTGCGCGTCTGCCGCGGCAGACGTGCAGCGAAAGCTCGTCAAAAGCACTTTTTGACAAGCCTATAATTTACTCGCTGACTACGCTTCCGAGAGCGACATCGTCAGCCTTAACGTAGGCAACGGCGTTCTTGTAAGCGATTATTGCCCAGTCGCCGTCCCAGCCGCAAACCTGAACAAGGCTGCCCTTGCTGAGCTTTTTAACGCTGCCCCAGCTGCTTCCGGGACCTGTGCGGGAGGTGGTGGTGTTGACGATTATTCCGTTTTCCGTGTTCTGAAGCATACTGTCAAGCTCGGACTGGAGCCATACGCTGGTTTTCTTGGATACGAACGCGGAAGCGTCGCGCAGATTGACAATCCAGTATTTGTCGGTTTCGTCGATTACGAGCAGCTTCTCGTAAGCGCCCATAGAGCCAACGCGCTTATCGGTGTACATCGGAGCGGCGTAGAGCGGAGTATTGCCTTTGCGCAGAACGATATACTCGGGGTCGGCTACCATATACACCTTGAGGATGTAGCCGTCGTACAGATTGCCCTTGGAATCGACATACTCGCAGTAGTAGAAATCGCCCTCCTCGCCGAGAACGGTAAGCTCCTCGCCATTGAGGACGCTCGCAAGGCGAGTCGCGCTCGTCTTAGCCGCCTGGCGAAGGCTTGCATTATGGCTGATGACCGCGCCGGAGCAGGGATAGTAGCCATCGGCAAGCGCAGAGGCAGCGCCGAGGCATAGGGCTATTGCAAGCAATACGGAAATAAGCTTTTTCATAAATTGCACCTCTTTCTATATCGACCGGTATTCAAAGTGATTCTTCCTACATTATAAACGATACGGCTGATAATTTCCATGCCGAAATTTAGAAATAAGCAATTATTCCTCTGCGGTTTCCTTTTCGGAAAAGCCGGTTTCGGGCGGCGGAAGCGCGGGAAGACAGTAAAGCAGGGCGTCCTCCTTATTATCCTGATAATAGCCCTTCCTTCTGCCGACCTTTACAAAGCCCATTTGCTCATACATGGAGATTGCGGGCGCGTTGGACGCGCGCACCTCAAGGGTGAAAAAGCGCATTCCGAGGTTCGCTCCATATTGAATAAGCGCGGAAAGCACGCGCCTGCCGTAGCCGAGGCGGCGCTTATCCTTCCTGACGGCTACGTTCATAATCTGCCCCTCGTCAAGCACCATCCATGCTCCCGCGTATGCGGCAACCTCGCCGTCCTCGGTAAGCACTATATACCGCGCGGCTGGATTCTTCGTTAAATCCTTCTCAAGCTCCGCTCTTGACCACGGAACGGAGAAGCATTCCTCGTCAATTTTCTGAACCGCGTCAAGCTCTGCAGGGGTCATTCTGCGCGTTTCAACGGTCATTCGG
>CAZUTB010000562.1:0-1515 GCA_964622905.1 uncultured Oscillospiraceae bacterium
CCCCCGGTCGCGCACGATTTGCGCGGGCTGTGGTATTTTTCCGAGAAGTGAATTCTCGGAAAAATAGATTTCTATTTCCCTGCGAGGGAGTTTTTTGACAGTCTGAAGCTGAGGAGGCCGCGGAAATTCCGCGGCCTCCTCAGCTGTTATTTATTATGTAATACTCAATTTGATAGCTATAATCGCGTTAATTGCCTAAAACTCAATATTATCCATGAAAACATCGTTGAATTCCGGCAAGCCCGCGAGCTCAAGGTATTCTGTCTTTCTGCCGATGTCTATAGAGCGCAGGTACTCGCTTTTTGAAAGGGCCGCCATCTTTGCGCCCTGACCCGCCGCGTTTCCGACCGGTATTATCCTGCTCTCAAGCTCCTTTGGAAGAAGTCCTATCGCGCAGGCGCTTTTCGGGGACATATAGTTTCCGAAGGCACCGGCAAGCATAACTCTTTCAACTTCAATTGTGTCAACGCCGATGCGGCGCATAAGAAGAGCAATTCCCGAGGCTATTGCAGCCTTCGCAAGCTGCACCTCCCTGATGTCCTTTTGAGTAATGCATATCTTCTTTGTCAGCCAAAAGACCTTTGTTCCGTCCTTCTCGCCGACATTCTCCGCAAGCTTACGCGCCTTCTCGTCTTTAAGCTCGTCCTTCGTGAGCAGGCGTCCCGATTCGTCCACTATGCCGTTTACGACAAGCTCCCCAATGATATCGATAAGCCCCGAGCCGCAAACGCCGAATGCCTCTCCCCCGCCGATTACAGTAACGTTTACCTTGCCGTCCGAGAAGTCCGCGTGATCTATCGCGCCCTTGGCTCCGCGCATTCCGACGCTTATCAGCGCCCCCTCGAAGGCGGGGCCAGCAGCGGTCGAGCATGCGCACAGCCTTTTTTTATTGCCCAGCACCATTTCACCGTTTGTTCCGATATCCACAAGCAGCGTCATGGGCTCTTCCCTGTCGATGTTCGAGGAGAGTATGCCTCCCACGGTGTCGGCTCCGACAAAGCCTGAAATGTTCGGCAGCACCAAAAGCACCGCGTTTTCGTTCGCGTGAACTCCGTATTCCCACGCCTTGAGCTGCAGCGCCTCGGCCGTTACCGGCTTGTAGGGCGCGAGCACCAGCGAGTTTGTCGGAATTCCGAGGAACAGATGGTGCATACAGGTGTTTCCGACGACGGTTATCAGGAAAATCTGTTCTCTGCTTACTCCGGCTTCCTCGGAAGCCTCTCTGATAAGGCTGCTGAGAGCCTCTCTTATCGTATCGGCGAGTATCTGCCCGCCGTTCTGTATAGCGTAATTAGCCCTCGCAATAACGTCCGCTCCGAACTTGGACTGCGGATTGAGCATACTGACCGTTGAGAGCGTATCGCCCGTCTCCACGTTGAGCAGATAGCCAACCACGGTAGTTGTGCCAATGTCGAAGGCCATTGCGCAAAGCGGCTTTTTGCTGTCCGTCCTGCCAAGCGCGGTCTTGCCGAAAAACACCTCACCCGAAGCGTCGCGGCTTAGCGCGGAGCTGAC
>CAZUTB010000563.1:0-1511 GCA_964622905.1 uncultured Oscillospiraceae bacterium
CGGAAAGATCGTTAGAAACTCCCAGCTTCGCGTCATCAGAGACGGCATAGTAGTACACGAAGGCGTGCTCGCTTCCCTGCGCCGCTTTAAGGACGACGTCAAGGAGGTTGCCTCCGGCTACGAGTTCGGCCTGTCTATCGAAAAGTTCAACGATGTCAAGGAAGGCGACATTATCGAGGTCTTTAATATGGAGCAGATAAAACAGTAACAGCTCGTCGTGAGCTCGTCGGGGGTGGGTAAGCATGAAAGCAAGGGTAATTGTCGCCGTAATACTAGTCCTTATACTTTTGGCACTGGCTATCCTCGCGCCGCTCTGGCTTCTTGTCGCCGTGCTTGCAGCGGTAAATGCGCTTATGGCTTTCGAGTTCATGCGCGGAGCCGGTCTTGCAAAGGATGCCGGATATATGCTTATTGCCCTGCTTTTTGCGGCTGCCGTGCCGGAATGGATTTTTTTCGGCTCGAATCTGTTTGCCTTTACCGCCGCCTTGTTTTTACTGACACTGCTTTTGTTTTTTAAGGGCGTTGTTCAGTACAGGGGAGAAAACGGAGCCGCGTTTGCGATTATGGCGGTTATTTTCTCGGCGCTCATCATTCCCTTTATGTTCAACTCGATTTTGCGGATAAGGCTTCTGGAAAATGGGGCATATCTTGTCATGCTTCCCTTTGTCGCCGCATATTGTAGCGATACAGGCGCATTTTTTACAGGAAGGGCGTTTGGGAAGCGTAAGCTTATCCCACATGTGAGTCCTCACAAGACGGTCGCAGGAGCGGTCGGCGGTATTGCGGGCTCAGTTCTGGGAATGATGATTTACGGACTTATCATAAAGCTCGCCTGCGGACTCTCCGTAAGCTTCCCGATACTTATATTCTACGGATTAATCGGAAGCCCTGCAGCCCAGCTCGGCGATCTGGCTTTTTCGCTTATGAAGCGTGAATTTAAGATTAAGGATTACGGAAATCTTCTTCCGGGTCACGGAGGAATGCTAGATAGGGTTGACAGCGTCGTTTTTGCCGCTCCGCTTATCTACAGTCTTATAATATTGCTGCCTGCTATAGGAGTATAGATTTAATGCAACTTCAAAAGGAATGGTCATGAATATGATGACTGATGTTATATCTGTCCTAGGCTCGACAGGTTCCATTGGCACACAGAGCCTTAAGGTTGTAAAACACTTAGGGCTTTCGGTTTCTTCGCTTGCGGCTAACAGCAGCGTAAAGCTGCTTGAGGAGCAGGCGAGAGAGTTTAAGCCGCGGCTTGTAGCGGTGTACGACGAAAAATCCGCGGCAGACCTAAAGCTTCGTCTTTCCGACACCCCGATACGCGTCGTTTCCGGTATGGATGGCGTAGTCGAGGCGGCGGCGGACAGCTCAAACACGGTGATTACCGCGATGTCGGGAGCCGCAGGGCTTATCCCCACGATGGCAGCCATAAAAAAGGGCAAGCGCATAGCGCTTGCGAACAAGGAAACTCTTGTCTGTGCCGGTACTCTTGTAATGGCTGCTGCAAAGGA